>NZ_JBFSTC010000030.1:0-51469 GCF_041466605.1 Vibrio sp. 10N.247.310.17
ATCTGAAAGTAGAAGTTAATTACGTGGGTGGGTCAGTTTTACTTCGGCGATAACGCCGATAAGTGGGTCAATTTTAAACTGGCGTTGACAGTTATTCATCATTTGCTAATTTAGAAAAGCCACTGACACGGAAATTGTCCAGAACCTTCATAGGTTGAATTTTTACCCGTGGCACTTTCTAGCTCAAAAGTGCCCAATTCCGTGCTTCGAGAGTCAAGGAAGTGAACTATTTAACTCAATTAAATCATTTACGTCGTCCACTCATATTTTTCTTGAACGATCAGTTGATTCGCTTTTAGTGCATTATACCTGTTCTTTATTTTATGGATTCTTGCTATGTCACGAAGTCAACGCCTCCTAGATTTACTCCAACTTCTTCGACGCTATAAATATCCAGTCTCAGCTGAGGGTCTAGCAAATAAGCTAGATGTTAGTGTAAGAACAATCTATCGAGATATAGCAACTTTGCAATCGCAAGGCGCAGAGATCGAGGGGGAAGCTGGGCTTGGTTACATTTTAAAACCGAGCTTCGATTTGCCACCGATGATGTTTAGCTTAGAAGAGCTTGAAGCCCTTAAGTTAGGAGTTGAATGGGTGGTAAAGCAAGCAAACGGAGAATTTAACGAAGCTGCCATTGATGCACTTGCTAAGATTTCAGCTGTGTTGCCTTCTGATCATGAAGCTAAGCATACTGAGAGCGTCATCAGAGTTGCTTCAATTATCAAAGCACCAAAGGTGATGGTTAAGCTGGCTGAGTTAAAAGCAACGATAAAAAAAGAGCATAAAGCAGAAATTCTTTACGAAGACGCTAAAGGTGCTATCAGCAAGAGGGTTGTGTGGCCAATACTTATAGGTATGTTTGAGCAACACAATATCTTGGTTGCATGGTGCGAAACACGGAACGATTACCGTAATTTTAGACTTGATAGAATTCAATCATTTTTACAACTTGAGCCTAAATACGAGCGTTCTCGTCATACTTTACTAACTGAATGGGAAGCTTTGGAGGGCATCGGACAAAAGTGCTTTCGTTACTGACAAAAACTGTCAGTACTTGTGGTTACACTTAGTTCATCCATTTCGAAAATGAAGATTTACAACCATGTTAACTATTGATTCTATTGTTCTTTATGTTGAAAACATCCAACTCAGCATGACCTTTTATAAGAAAGTCTTTGAGTGTGAACCTAAGCTTTTATCGCCAACCTTTGCGGTAGTCGAGTTTGCTGAAAACGTAAAAATCACTCTAAAACAAACTGATACACTTACGCCAAGTAGTTTAGTTCGAGGTGGCGGGACTGAACTTTCTGTCCCTGCAATTAACAGCACCGAGTTAGATGCCTTATTTGAAAAATGGAAAGAGCAAGGAGTGAATTTTGCTCAAGAGTCCGAAGAGTCTGTATATGGTATCAATTTTGTTGCGTTAGACCCTGATGGGCATCGATTGCGAGTGTTTGCTTAACGTTACCTTGTTTTTCTTAAAAGCCAGCATCACTGCTGGTTCATCTAAGTCCAGAACCTTCATAGGTCGAATTTTTACCCGTGGCACTTTCTAGCTCAAAAGTGCCCCATTATTTGATAGACCTTTTACTCATTCATATGCTGTTAATCTGAGTTTGCACTACTAAGACTTATCCGAGCTAACTGGTAAATCAGAATCTCTGTCAATAGGTGACACTTGGCAAACCAAAATTCTCATCATGTGACTTAAGCTGTTGGTTGTTAATTGAATTTATGCGCATTAAGTTGCACTATGGAAAGATAAAAGACGATAATTTTTCGTCTAATCAGCGTTAGTGTTTTCTGAAGTCTGACTGTTTATGGTACTCGTAAACTAATATATTGAAAAATATGGAGTGTTCATGGAAGGTGTTGTAGTAGAAAAAAGTAAGGTCTGTGAGATTACATATCTGCTCTATTGTAAAAAAGAGTCGGTAAATAATCCTTTAGTCATCATCTGCCACGGTTGGAGCAATGATAAATATGAAGGCTCTAATCTAGCTTTAAATTTAGCTCTTCAGGGTTATTCTGTTATCTGCTTTGATGCAGATAAACACGGCGAAAGAGATGATGGTAATGCTCAAAACGCTAGCAGCCATTCGAGATTTATCAAAAGAATGACGGGGGTTATCAAGCAGAATTCAGACGATATAAATACACTCATTGAGCATTATCAGGAAGATATGAGAATTGATCCATCGAGGATTGCGGTTGTGGGTATCTCTATGGGGGCAATGTCCACATTTTATTCTTTGACCCAAAATAAACGAATTAAAGTTGCGGTATCAATTATCGGCTCTCCTGACTTTGTCGGCTTGGAGAAGTTCGCTTTAGAAGCCGATTCAATTAATAAGATTCTTAGTGATGACGAGAAGTTAGCTATTAGATATATGGCAGAGATTGATCCATGTTTGTACCTTATAGAAAATGAAAGTCGCCCTATGTTGATCATAAATGGTGATAAAGATGATTGGGTTCCTGCCAATTTCGCGAAGGATTTTTATGAAAAAGTGAAGAGTAAATACGATAAAAACAATACTGAAATTGAGTTCAATTTAGCTGATGAATCGCATTACTTTTCCAACGACATGCGAGATCATACGATGAAATGGCTGAATAAAAATTTGTAGGCAAAAAGTAAATCTTTAGCAATAAACAGCCATACAGACGCTCAAGGTATTCAACATACTTTTTCTAACCTGATCGAAACGGTTTAGAGCAACACACCTAAAACGTTTTTGTCTAACCAATCCCCTCACACCCCAACACTGCCACAAACGCCTCCAAATACTGTTCGATAGTCAAATCCGCTGAAACGGGCGGTAGTTCTACGGTAATACACGGTTGGTTTTTTTCTTGGCACCAAGTGCCGAATGAGCCTGGGGTTTCGTAGTCGACGTCTTCAACGAGCGGTAGGTTGAACTGTTTGCCTAGCCAAGTGGCGAGTTCTGATTGAGTTGGGTCGTCGACCATGGCGAGTGGTTCGTGGAAAGATATGACGAATTTAGGCTTACGCTGTTCGATGAGGTTGATGAGCGACTGCACTTCAGGTTCAAGTTGGTTGGCTTGTCCCGTTTTCACTTTTACATCTCTGACAGGGGTGTGAGAACTCCAGCGATAGACGGTGCCATTTTCTGTCCAGTTTTGAGTTGGAAAGGCGCGGTTTAAATCGACTTGATTGGCGTTAGCGCGAGTGCCTAGTTGATTGCCGTCTGGGTTCATCGATAAGATCATATCGTGTCGTAAGTTGGCGGCAGGCAAGCTTCTCAGGGCGCAAGATAAACCCGCGATAGAAGCGGTTTCATCGCCGTGTGTGCCCGCTAAAATCAGCCCGCGAGATTCGCTTTCTACTTGTGCGGGGAAATAGAGCAAAGGCGCACCCAACACCGATTTTCCATATGACAGCGGCTTTATCGAAAACGCAGCTCTTTCCGTTCTTGGAATTAAACTCACCTTAATCTCCTGATTGATCAAGTACTATCAAATAGTCACTACTATTTAGATGACTTCTATTAAATAAACCATAGCGTCAAAACTCGTCAACCGTCGCATTGTTAATTTTATTACTTTGCTTCAAAGATAGGCTAGGAGAGCAAAAAAACATGGATTTTAAGAAACATTCAACGGCTTTACTCATTTCATCTTTATTGACCCCTTTTATCTCAGTGACTGCCGTTGCTGAAACCTTACCTGCTGGTGTTTCACTGGCAAAAGACCAACATTTGGTGCGAGCCAATGATGCAGAAGCTGCGACACTCGATCCGGCAAAGGCAGAAGGCTTGCCTGAAATGCACATTCTACGTGACCTGTTTGAAGGTTTAGTGATCCAAGATCGCGATGGCAACATCACTCCAGGTGTCGCGGAATCTTGGGAAACCGAAGACAACCAGACGTTTGTATTCCACTTGCGTAAAGATGCGCAATGGTCGAATGGCGATCCGGTGACAGCCGATGATTTCGTGTATGCGATAAGACGCGCGGTTGACCCGAAACTCGCTTCGCCAAATGTGTGGTATCTCAAGCTTACTCAAATCAACAACATCGCTGATGTAGCTGAAGGTAAGAAGCCCGTTGAAGAGCTCGGTATCTCGGCTGTTGATAAGCATACGGTGAAATTCGAACTCGATAGCCAAGTGCCATACTTTGTGGCGATGACAGGCCATACTTCAATGATGCCCGTTCACAAGGCAACGCTAGAAAACAGCGATAAGCCGTGGAGCGATCCTAAGCAGTTTGTTGGCAATGGTGCGTTTGTTTTAGGCGAGTGGGTGGTTAACGAGCGCATTGAACTGGAGAAGAACCCTAATTATTGGGACAGTTCAGATACGCACTTAACCCAAGTGACTTACATTCCGTTTGAGAACCAGAATGCGTCGATTAATCGCTATGCGGTGGGCGAGGTCGATATTACGTCTGATGTGCCGACACACATGGCGCAGCAGCTAAAAATGAAATATCAAGACGCGTATACAGCGGTACCTTTATTGTGTACATACTATTACGCGTTCAATACCACGCGCCCTCCGTTTGATGATGCGCGAGTGCGTAAAGCGGTGTCTTATTCCATGATGCGTAATGTGATTACTAATGGCGTGACTCAAGTAGGTAACTTACCGGCTTATACCTTTGCTCATGAATACACGGCAGGTTTTGATGCCACTCAACCTGAGTACAGTACATGGATTCAAAGGGACCGTGACCAAAAGGCGAAAGAGTTGCTGAAAGAAGCCGGATACGATGCTTCTAACCCGTTAGATTTTAAATTGCTTTACAACACCAGTGAATCGAATAAGTCGATTGCGGTGGCGATTGCATCCATGCTGAAAAGTAACCTAGGCGCGCAAGTTGAGTTGGAAAACCAAGAGTGGAAGTCTTACTTAGTATCACGTCGCCAAGGTGATTTTGATGTGATGCGAGCATCTTGGTGTGGTGATTACAATGAAGCGTCGACCTTCTTAAGCCTTCTGCGTTCTGAATCTTCAGGCAACTTTGCTCGTTACAACAACGAAAAGTACGACTCAGCAATGGATAGCGCATTGGCTGCAACTAATGAGCAAGAACGCCAAGGTTTCTATGACCAAGCGGAGCAGTTACTGGCTGAAGACATGCCGATCGCGCCAATCTACTACTACATGCAAGCTCGCCTAGTGCGACCAAGTGTCGGTGGCTTTGCGAAGAATAACGTTGAAGGCCGAATCTATTCTAAGGATCTTTATATCAAGCAGTAAAAAGCTTTGAACATTATATAAATATAAAATCCCCATTCGCTGACAAGGCGAATGGGGATTTTAGTTACTAGGGGGTAGTAATTTTATCTTCTAACTTGTTTCAGGCTTTAAATAGCCACCATGTCCGCGGCTTTCTTCATCGCTTCCTTGGTTGAACACTCAATCACGTTCGCGTTAGCAAAGCGGTGAGCGTCTTTCACTTGAATATCGTGAGCCAAGATAACTAGCTTCGCGTTCGCTACATCTAGGTCGGTGATGCGGTTCTGAATACCGTTTTGACCTTGAGTTTCTACCTTAATCTTAAGGCCTGCTGCTAAGCCTGCTTTTTCCAGTGCTTTCGCTGCCATGAAGGTGTGTGCAACACCAGAAGGGCAACATGTTACGGCTACGATGTCGTACTCGCCTTCGCCTGCTACAGGAGCTGTTTGAGCTTGTACTGGCGCTTCAACCATGTCTTCTTCGGTTTCAACCGCTACAGGTTTCCAAAAACCAACGATAACCGCTGTTGTCAGTGAACCTAGCGCAATACCGACGACGTACATTGGAATGTTGCTTGATACTGGCGCAGTGATTAGGCCGCCCCACGGTGCGTGCAGTAGAACGTCTGTCATGAAGCCGAATACACAGCCCACGATACCACCGGCAACGATTGAAGGAAGTACACGCATTGGGTCGTTTGCTGCGAATGGGATAGCACCTTCAGAGATACCGATAGAACCCATGATTGCTGCTGCTTTACCTGCTTCTTGCTCCTGTTTAGAGAACTTGTTTTTGAATAGGAAAGTCGCCAATGCCATACCTAGAGGTGGTGTACAAATCGCGATGCCTACACCGCCCATTAACCAAGGTTGAGTGTCTACTTGAGTTTGAGCAAATAGCGTTGCTACTTTGTTGATAGGGCCGCCCATATCAAACGCCGTCATACCACCAAGGATTGTGCCCAGAACCATCTTAGACGCGCCAGCCATTGAAGCTAGGAACTCGTTCATTGAAGACATGAACAGTTTGATTGGCTCACCAATGCCCCACAGTACGATGCCGGCAGAGATTAACGTGCCTAGAAGCGGGTAGATAAAGTAAGCACCTAGCGCAGTCATGTTGGTAGAAAGCGGGATCTTCTTAAGTTGGAACACCACGCCACCGGCGATAAAGCCAGCCACGATACAACCAAGGAAGCCGCCGCCCATGTCAGCCATGATGCCAGAAGAGATCATCGCAGGTGCCAGTGCTGGTTTATCTGCAATTGAGTAACCAATAAAGCCGCCAAGAATGATTGGGAAAAGAACAAGGCCTTTGATACCGATATTAGAGATGTCTGCTAGCAGGCCGTCTGCAGGTACAGCACCTTTGCCTGATGCCATTACCGCTAAAGCCAATAGAACACCACCGGCTACGATGAAAGGCAGCATGTGTGATGTACCGAAAAGCAGATGGCCTTTCATGGTACTGAGGATTTTTTTATAGTCGCTACTACTATTTTTATTGCTAGTATTGGTAGCTTGATTTGCTAGGGTACTCATAATTTTCTACGCCTTATGAATTAATTAAAATATTAAGGATTTGATGTTCATCTTTTGCGTTATGGATATTCTGGATAAATTCATCGCTGAATTTTCCAAACAGTTCTTGTAGTACATAAATATGATGGTCAGCACCGTTGTCTGGTGATGCGATCATAAAAAATACGGTTGGGTTGATGCCGTCTTCATCGCCATACTCAATGCCTTCACGCTTAACACCGACAGCGATTGCTGGCTCAGTGACAGCCTTGCTTTTTGAGTGCGGATAAGCGATACCGTCCATTGAGGTAATGCTTTGAGATTCACGAATTTCGATGTCTGCCAAGAAGGCTTCTTTATTACTGATTCGATTGTTTTCAAATAACATGCTTGCCAATTCTTCAAACAGTTCTTTTTTATTATTCGCTTGAAGGTTGTTATTAATTAAGTTGACGTTAGTTAGCTGTGTGATCATTTATTAACTCATTCACTATTGAAGTTCTTGAATTAAAATTAATGGATTAACCCGATTCGCGAAATAGCAAATAAAAGCCCTTCACTGTACATTTGTATCCAGCAAAATTAAGTGTGATTTGCATCATTAATGCAGTGTGAGATAGGTCATATTTGATGGCGTTTTTGATACGCCGACTGGTCTCATCAGAAACAAAAATGCCCCGCAACAGCAGGGCATAGATAGCGTGTGATTAGTGGTGATGGAGCTAGCTGTAAGCGCGCGCCACACGTCCAAAGCAGTCCAGTTTGTAACTCTCAGCATAAGCAGGAATAAACACCGACTGGCCTTTCTCTATCACGCAGGTTTCACCACATTGATGAGTGAGCACCATAGATTCGTCGAGTGGCAACAGGATCTCGGCACCTTCGGTCGTGATCTGTCGTTGATGTGAGTTTTGCACGATAGAGAACTTAAAATCTTCGACTGGAATTTGGTATTCCATCACATCACCTTGCTCAATCGGGCTGAGCAATAATCTATCCGCAGGCTTTTCATTAAATCGAGTACAAGAAACCAGTTCGTTCACGTCCATGTACTTAGGCGTTAACCCGGCACGCAGCACATTGTCTGAGTTCGCCATGATTTCTAAGCCTGTACCCTTGATGTAAGCATGGGGAGTCTCAGCGTCTAGATACATGGCTTGCCCCGGCTTTAGGGTAATCACGTTCAATAACAGCGGAGCAAACAGGCCGACATCACCTGGGTATTGATCTTCCAGTTCTGAAATCAATTGGAATACAGGTGTATCTGAAAGCTTCGCCTTCACCAGCAACATGGTCAGCGCCATGCCTTTTTGTTCTCCTTGCAAAGACAATAAGCTCGCGAAGAAGCTCGCTAATCCATTGGGAGTTTGGTCGCCCTCTAGGTCATTGACCATCGAATGCAACTCAGGAATATCAAGGTAATGGAAGTGCTCAAGAATCTCGCTGATTGATCTAAAACCATTCATCGCGGTGTAGTCGGTTAATGCATACACCAGTTCTGGCTTGTGATTAGGATCCTTGTAGTTACGGTTACCCGCTGTCATTGGAATGCCTTGTTGCTCTTCTAGTGCATATCCAGATTCCGCTTGTTGCTTGTTCGGGTGTACTTGAACAGACAGCGCTTTCTCTGCTGCTAACACCTTAAACAGATACGGAAGTTCACCAAAACGGCTCGCGACTTTCTCACTTAGAAACAGGTTTAGGTTCTTAGAAATCAAGCTAGACAATGTGGTCTGCTGCCCGTTGTCGTTCACCATTGAGCAGCCATTCGGGTGAGCGCCCATCCAGATCTCCGCTTGTGGCTCACCTGATTGGTTATCAATACCAAACAGGTGGCTAAACGAAGAAGGGCTACCCCATGCGTAGTTTTGAATCACGTTAGTCATAGGGTAGAAAAAGCGTTGTACGAACGAGTCGTTCGCTAAAGAAAAATCAGACATCGAAATCACCATGAAGGGAAACATGGCTTGAGCTCTACTCGACTTATTCATTAGTAAAAAACTAGCAACTAAAGTATTAGCGACTAAAGAAGCAGAGTAGAAGGCCTCAAGCCATTGGAGTTGAAATGGCTTAAGCCGCTGCTGTTGTTAACTTGGCTTTACGTAGATTTTTAAGCGCGATACAAGTAACCGCAGTTACGCCCGCGCCAGATGCCATGCACAGCAGTGCTAGCATTGGGTAGTTCATAGCGCCAAGTAGAGCGACTACTGGACCACCGTGCGCAACGCTGTTGGTGATACCAAATGAGAACGCCATAACAGCCGCTGTCATTGAGCCAAGTACGTTGGCAGGGATAACCGACATTGGATCTTGAGCTGCGAAAGGAATCGCACCTTCAGAGATACCCACTAAGCCCATCGCGCCTGCTGCTTTACCTGCTTCAATTTCAGAAGATTCGAACAGGTCGAACTTACGGCCAAGTCTGGTTGCGATAGCCATGCCTAATGGAGCGACAGGAATTGCACACGCCATTGCACCCATGAATTGAGTTTGACCGCTGGCAATCATGCCGACCGAGAATAGGAACGCCACCTTGTTGAACGGGCCGCCCATATCGAAACCGGCCATGCCACCAAGGACAATACCAAGCAGAACTACGTTGCCTGTGCTCATGCTCGTTAGTAGTGCAGTAAGAGCATCCATCAGCCCTGCGATAGGTGCGCCGATAACAAAAATGAACAGGCCTGCGATGAATAGAGAACCAGTGATCGGAGCGATCATGATCGGCACAAGCGGTTGAACGAACTTGTGGTAGTTAAACGACGTAATCCATTTAACGAAGTAACCCACTAATAGACCTGCGATGATTGCGCCAATGAAGCCTGTACCTGCGTCAGCGCCATAGAAAGAGCCGTTGTTAGCAATCCAACCACCGATAAGGCCAGGGGTTAGGGCAGGGCGGTCAGCAATCGCGTAAGCAATGTAGCCCGCCAAGATTGGGATCATCAATGTGAAAGCAACCACGCCCACTTCTAGGATTTGGTTCCACATGCTGCCAGCAGGAATAGCCATGCCTGATTCACTTGGCTCGCCGCCAATCGCCAGTGCAAGCGCAATCAAAAGGCCGCCAGTGACTACGAATGGGATCATGTGAGATACGCCATTCATCAAGTAACGATAAAGGTCTGAACGCGCTTGCGAGGCTTTCTCTGCAACAGATTGGTTGGTCGGCGCTTGTTCAGCTTGGTAACTAGGTGCGTTGAGCGCTTGCTTAATCAAGCCTTGTGCGTCTTTGATTGGTGCTTTTACGTTAGTGCTAATGACACGTTTTCCGGCGAAGCGAGCCATGTCGACCTGTTTATCACAAGCCACGACAATCGCGTCTGCACGTTCGATCTCTTCTTGAGTCGGGCTGTTTTTAACACCAATAGAACCGTTAGTTTCGACCTTGATGTCGTAGCCAAGAGTCGCCGCGCCTTTCTCTAGCGCTTCGGCTGCCAAATAAGTGTGTGCAACGCCAGCTGGGCAGCCTGTCACACCAATGATGAAGCCTTGTTTCTCAACGTTGGTTTCCGTTTCTGATGGCTCAGGTTTGGTAAGCAGTAGTTCTAATGCTTCTTGTTCAGATTGAGCATTCATGAAGCTTTCGATAAAGCCTTCTTCAATCAGTTTTGAAGAAAGCTCTGCCAATACTTCGATGTGGTGATCATCGCCGCCATCTGGAGACGCGATCATGAAGAAGAGTTTTGATGGCTGACCGTCATCGGCGCCGTACTCGATACCCTGCTTGTGGACGCCGATAACAACTGCAGGTTTGATCACCGCGCTGCTTTTCGCATGTGGCAGGGCAATGCCCTCTTCAAACCCTGTATTACCTTGTTCTTCACGCGCCTTAATGTCGGCAAGAAACTGTGCTTTGTCTGAGATTCTGCCTTGTGCGTACAGCACGTCTATCAGCTCTTTAAATACGTCTTCTTTTGAATTAGCGCTAAGCGAAAGCTTAATCAAATCTTGATTGATCAATGTCGTGATCATAATGAACCCCTACTCTGTTTTTATTTTGTTAGGGGTATTCTGGAATCTACGGCTTACCTTCTGTAGTGAAGAAAAAACGCATTTACTGGATGATTGTTGCGTTATAAGTGGAGTGTGATTTTGATCAGTCGAGTGGCTGTTTTAAGGGCGGTGTTGACAGAGTTTAAGATGTGTTGAGGCTTTTATTTATAAGGGATGCAGCGTATTTGTTTATTAGAGCAGGAACGTTCTAGGTCAGTTTCGTTACTGGAAATTTATTTCCGTGACTGGATTTTTGTAGCCTAGATCTCAAATTGTGATTTTGCTCAATAGCGCTATGTTTCACTAAGGGGTATATCTATTCCCGTAGCCTTATTGCTGCCCATTAGAGTTCGAATAATGATATTTCATGACTTAATCTCGTCTGTATTAAATGAGCGAGAACCGTTTCATAACATCTGGTTTGCTGGAGATTTTCACACGCCTTCAGCATGCAGTTATCAGGTGAACTTTCCACGTTTAGAGCTGGTGCTAGACGGAGAGTATATTAATGAAATGGAGAGTCATGATCGCAAAATAACCAACGTTATCGCCAAAGCCGGAGACGCGATTTTCATCCCACCCAACTGCTGGAACAAGCCAAACTGGGATACAGACTGCTCGGTGTTGAGCATGTTGTTTGGTCGTCGTCAGCTTGGTTTAAGCTTGGTGAGCAAGCGCAAAGGCGAGGAGAGCTTTTACGATATTCAAAAGCACAGTATTCAGACTCGCTCTGGTTTTGCGATTGATAATATTTTGGAGGCGCTTAGCTCGTTAGCGAGAGAGAGTAACAAGCAGCCGATGGACGAGTTATTGCTGCAAGCTCTACTGCAATACAGTAAAACCATGCTGGAAGCGCCCGTAGAAAAATCTCATAGCCGAGTACAGGATGTGTATCAAGGGATTTGTATCTACATTCAAGAGAACTTCCACCGCCAGATCACCCGAGACAGCATTGCCTCACGCTTTAGTATTTCATCCAATCACTTGTCGCGAACGTTCCGTCAACAAGGCCACATGACGCTGGCAGAATACATCACCCGAGTCCGTGTCGACCGCGCCAAATTCATGCTCAAGAAGTACAACTTCAAGCTCAATGAAGTGGCATTACGTTGCGGCTTTAAGGATGTGAACTACTTCTGTCGAGTATTTAAGAATCGCACCGGTAGAACGCCGACTGAATATCGTGGTTCTATTTAGTTAAGCCGTCTTTTTAAGTCGGAGCGTATTTTGTTGTTGAGCCGTCTTTTGGAGTGAGTAGCCTTACAGCAGGCGAGATGAGATATACATCAGCAAGGCTTGTAAATCGACACTGCTTCGAGTCTTTTGCAAACGCTCGTTGACCTGATCGTGAAGTAGGTTTCTAGTTAGGTTGGTAGCCGCCACAATGTGTTCAAGTTGCGGCTTGGTTGGCAGTACTAAAGCGATAGCTACGTGTACTTGGCCAATTTGAGATGCCCAGTCAATCGGATTGTCACTGACGATGACCGCGATCGAGAGATCTTGAGTAGATTCAAACATCACATGGGGCAGTGCGATACCTGGTGACACGCAGGTTGAAGAGCGTTCTTCTCGCTTAATGAAAGCCAAAATCAGCTCATCTGGGTCTTCTGGATAAACGAGGTGAGCGAGCCCTTTCAAGCACTCAAATTTTGTCAGTTGAGTTTGCGCTTTAGCGTGGTGCCACTTTATGTCACAAGGCGGGCATATCTGCGGCATACGCTGGATTAAATCGTTCGAGAACTCATGATTCACTTGTGAGCCAACCATGTCGTAATGCTCAGCAATCACGTCTTTTATTACAAAACATGCGAGTTCAGCATCAATACCTACTGCGGTTATCTGGCATAAATCCCCCCGGAGTAAACCCACTTGTAACATCGCGACAGATTTGGAGAGATCAGCGGTTCGATTTTGAGTGATGTTGATAATGCGGATGTTGCTTTTGAACTTCTTCGCTAAACGAGTCAACGGCTGCGCGACGTGTGAGTTCGCGGCAGGATCGTCAACGAAGAAGGTGATCTGATATTCATTCATGAAAGGTTTAAGTTCGACAATGCTTGATAAAGACTTTATCGACACTCAATAACACCTCTTCCATTGGAATGAATACGGTTTTCGCTGGGTCAAATCGACTTGGTTGTTCGATGTCGATATCAGAGACGATCAACACTTTGTCTGCGAGGGTAATATCCTGGCCTGTCAGTAAGTTTTCAATCCCCATAGCGCCTTGAGTCTCAACCTTGATTGAAACATTGAATTTTGGGGCTGTTTTATTTAGTGCATCAGCTGCCATATAGGTGTGCGCAATGCCTGTAGGGCACGCAGTTACCGCTACAATTCTCATTATTATTCTCGGTGTGCTTAGATCGACAGTTTACTTGGATCGATGGGACTATCTGAATCTAGGAAGTTTATGGATTCCCGTTTTTAATTCAAAGGTGAACATCACACTCTTGCTTCTTGGTTACAATTATCCAGTCAATGCACCTTTCGTCCTATATATCGAGCGGCCTTGCCTCGTTAGTCTTTTCATATTATTAACCTCTTTATCTCATTTACCTAAATTGGTACTCGGACGAGGCAGCACATGGACATCACTGACATTATAGAGCCGGAGATTATCTGTCTGGATTTAAAGGCAGACTCAAAACAGGCGGTATTTGAAGAGCTTGTCGAACTGCTTGACCGCGCAGGTAAGCTCTCCAATAAAAGTGAGTTCCTTGATGATATCTGGAAGCGTGAGGCCATCGGTAATACAGGTTTTGACGATGGTATTGCCATTCCACACGCGAAAAGCACTGCGGTTGCTAAGCCAGCCGTTGCAGTTGGGATTAGCCGAACGGGCATTGATTATGGCGCCGACGGCGGTGAGCTGTCTGATGTGTTCTTCATGCTTGCTTCGCCCGATAACAACGATGACCATCATATCGAGGTGTTGGCTCAGATCTCGACCAAACTGATTGAAGATGACTTTGTTACAAAATTAAAGGCTGTTGAGTCGGTAGAGGAAGCTCAAGAGTTGTTTCTCGAAGCGAATTCTGAATCGTTCGATAGTTACGCCTCAAGCCATCATGAAGTGTATGTCGAGCCGCTCAGCCCTTGGGCTCAATCTCTTAATCGCCTCAAAGAACACCTGCTGTACGGCACGTCACACATGATCCCATTCGTGGTTGCGGGTGGGGTTCTGTTGTCTCTGTCGGTAATGATGTCGGGTCATGGCGCAGTACCAGAAAGCGGCGTGCTTGCTGACATTGCACAGATGGGCATCGCGGGGTTAACCCTGTTTACTGCGGTACTCGGTGGTTACATCGCGTATTCGATGGCTGACAAACCGGGTTTAGCTCCGGGCATGATTGGCTCTTGGGTCGCGGTCAATCAATACAACACCGGATTCCTTGGTGCCATTGTGGTCGGATTCTTCGCAGGTTTCGTGGTTAATTTGCTAAAGAAGATCAAACTCCCTGACAGTATGATCTCGCTGAGTTCTATCTTCATTTATCCCTTAGTTGGCACCTTCATTACCTGTGGCGCGGTGATGTGGGTGATTGGCTCTCCTATCGCGTATGTGATGCTTGAGATGAACCAAATGCTGACTGGCATGGCTGGCTCAGGAAAAGTGGTGTTGGGCAGTATTTTAGGGGCGATGACAGCCTTTGATATGGGCGGCCCAATCAACAAAGTGGCGACGCTGTTTGCTCAAACGCAGGTGAACACTCAACCTTGGCTAATGGGCGGCGTCGGTATTGCCATTTGTACGCCACCATTAGGTATGGCTCTTGCCACTTTCATATCACCTAAGAAATTTAAAAGAGACGAGCGTGAAGCCGGAAAAGCCGCCGGTATCATGGGAATGATCGGCATCAGTGAAGGCGCGATTCCATTTGCAGCAGCTGATCCCGCACGTGTTCTGCCCGCTGTTGTTGCTGGTGGCATTGTCGGTAATGTGGTTGGCTTTATGTTCCATGTCATCAACCATGCACCATGGGGCGGCTGGATAGTGCTGCCGGTGGTTGACGGCAAAATTGGCTATATCGTCGGGACATTAGCAGGAGCACTGACGACGGCTCTGATCGTGATACTACTGAAAAAGAACGTGGTCGAAGGTGAAGCAAGTTCTAATCAGTTTACGGGTGGCTCGATAACGGAAGAAGGACAAGCGGATGTATTGGCGATCACTTCTTGTCCATCTGGTGTCGCTCATACGTTTCTTGCGGCTAAGTCTTTGGAAAAGGCGGCTCATCATCTTGGGGTTCGGATTAAAGTCGAAACGCAGGGGGCCAACGGAATCGGCAATCGCATTACACAGAAAGACATTGAGCGGGCGAGGTTGGTGATTTTTGCTCATGATGTGGCAATTAAAGAGATCGAACGCTTTGCGAACGTGAAAACCTTAGATGTCAGTACTAAGGAAGCGATGCTTAATGCGCAGGCGTTGATTATGAGGAAAGTATAAAAGCCATCGGCTTTCAGATTGGCTGAAAAGCAATAAGAAAAAAGACGCCTAAGTATTAGTAGTAATACTTGGGCGTCTTTTTGTAGATCTGAGCCTATATACGCTCAGTTGCTAAAAAGGGTGGTACTTGAAGATGTCTTCAACCATTGAGTTGAGTAGTTCTGTGTCATCGCAGGTTTTTGCATAAGTGCGTAGCCCTGCAATTTGAACCTGAACGTGGCGAGCAAGTTGAGTCGGTTTGCGTTCTTTGCTGATCTCACCAAGTTCTTGCGCTTCGGCAATCAGTTTGGCGAACTCGCCTTCCATTATTTTGAGTGATTTCTTGGCTTCTTCTAATAATTCAGCGTGCTCATCCGTCAGTTCAGCTACTGTTTTAGCCAGCATACACATGCCGTTAGGCGCGCTTTTTTTCGATTCGACAACGGCACGTTTTACGAAGTTTTCTAGTGCTTTGATTGGAGAGTCGGTTTCGCTGCGAAAGCGGTTCAAATTGTGAATGCCGAGTTCGGTATAGCGAGCCAATGTCTCTTTAAACAAGCCTTCTTTGCTGCCAAAAGCCGCATAAATACTGCCGGGACGCATATCAATCACGTCCTGTAGATTGCGCATAGAAGTTGCGTGAAAGCCCTTTTCCCAATACAGGTTAGTCGCTTTATCTACTACGTCTTGTCTATCGAACTTCGCTGTCTTGGCCATAACATCTACTTCATTAATCTGAACATATGTTCAATATTTTAAGATGAACACTCGTTCTAGTAAAGGAGTGTCTGGTTACTCTGGCAATCTCGCAAAGATCGATAGCATTAATCGGTAATAAAAAACTCTAATCATCAACAACTTCGACGGTTTTATGTTGTGCGCCGTAATAGGTACCTTCATCGATGGTGTACATCAGCGTTTCTTTGCACTCTGGGCAATCGAATTCTTCATTGGGTTCGATTGCTTCCTCTTCTACCCATTCCCATCCAATGTGTTCTTCGCAAGCGGGGCAATCCATAAAAATACCTCTCAGCTGTTGTCGCATATTTACTGCGAGCTTCTACTTAATAAGCTCGCAGTATACATATTTGAGACTGAATATATAGATGCTCGTGAGTGAACAGCTTGGTAAGGGTTACACAGTGAGTGCTGGTCTACCACTTTATGATTATGCAGTGTGTGTCAATTTTTAGTCACTGCGTCAGAGAAATGTTGTTACACGTATTTTTCGTCTGGTTAAGTCAGATAGTTAACAGTTTTATTCATAAACCAATGAGTTTTATAAGGTTAAATGTTAACGTCCTCTGCGCTGAACTGTGTAGTTAGGTCATGGTTTACATAGGTCAGCTTGAATAATTATAGAGTCACAATTAAGGCGCACCCGTTAGAAGGAAGCCAAATTCGATGACTGAGAAGATTTGTTAGTTGTTAGGGAAATAATAATGAATTTAACCGATATGTCATTTAAGCAAAAAATCATCGCTTTGCTTATCTTACCGATCTTAGGGTTTTTATGGCTTAGTGTTTCTGCCATTTCAAAAGGCGTAGAAACCACCAGTGAAATGTCGTCATTAAACCAACTTACGCGTTTGTCGGTAGTGTACAGTGAGTTGGTGCACGAGTTACAGAAAGAACGTGGTATGACGGCTGGCTTTATTGGCTCACAGGGAAACAAGTTTGGCAGTGAGCTAAAAGCACAAAGAATTAACGCAGACAGCAAACGTAATCAAAGAACCGAGTACTGGCAGTCTGAAGAAATCGGCTTATCGCAGATCGCGCGTCTGAATACTGAAATCAGCCAAAGTCTCAACCAAATTACTTCGATTCGCAATAGAGTGGATTCTCAATCAATTCCGCTTTCTGAAGCATTAGGTTACTACACCAAACTTAATGCTAAGTTATTGAGTGTATCTGCATTAATTGCTGAGCTAAGTACTGATGCCACCATCACGACAGAAACTATCGCCTACTATAATTTTCTACAAGGCAAAGAGCGTGCGGGTATCGAACGTGCGGTTCTCAACAACACCTTTTCTAAAAATGAATTTGGCCCGGGTATGCTGGTTAAATTCATCTCTTTGGTAACCGAGCAAAATACATATTTTGCGAACTTTGAAGTTTTTGGTAACCCAGATAACGTTGATTTCTTTAAACAACAACTGAATGATCGCTCGGTGGCTGAAGTGGAAAAACTTCGTGATGTGGCTGAATCGAAAATGAGTGGCTTTGATGTCGATCCTGTTTATTGGTTTGCTCAATCGACAGCACGAATTGTTCAGCTGAAGAAGACTGAAAATCAGTTAGCAGAGTCTCTTATTACACTGACGGATCAGAAAACTCAGCAAGCTCAATCAGCAATGATGGGCAGTATTGTGATGTTTGTTGTGATCACTTTGTTCGCAACTTTTGTTAGCTTCAAAGCCATTACTGATTTAACGACTCGAGTTAAAGATCTAACGCGAGTGCTTTCTAAAGTCCGAAATGACAATGACTTAACCGTTCGTGCGACTTACGAAGGTAATAGTGAGCTGGGTCAAATCTCATCGTCGCTTAATGAAACATTAGAGAAGTTTTCTCAAGTTATCGATAACCTATCTCAATCTAGCCTGACGCTTGCTTCAGCAGCAGAAGAGACGGCGCAAACTTGCCAATACAACTCAAGTACCTTAGTTGAACAGCAAGACCAGATTGGCTTGATTGCGACAGCAACAGAAGAGCTATCAGCGACGGTGAATGAAGTCGCGGCTAAAACACAGCAAACGGCAAGCTCAGCGAAGATCGCTGATGAACAATCACAGCAAGGCTTAAGCACGGTTCAACAATCTTATGAGTCGATAGAAACCTTGGCTTCTGAGATTAACGGCCTCGCTGAAAAAATCACTCATCTACACGAAAGCAGCAACAACATTAACAGTGTGATTGATGTGATTAAATCTGTTGCCGAACAAACCAATTTGTTAGCGTTAAATGCAGCGATTGAAGCCGCTCGAGCTGGTGAACAAGGTCGTGGTTTTGCTGTCGTAGCCGATGAAGTTCGTACTTTGGCTCAGCGTACGCAACAGTCCACTTCGGAAATTGAAGGCTTCATTAACTCGCTACAATCGGACGTGCAAACAGCGTTCAATGTGATTGATAACAGCAAGAAGATGTCTTCAAGAGCGGTTGAAGACTCACGAGGAGTAGAGCAGACCCTGCAAGATATTTCAGGGGCTGTGAGCGAAATATTCAGCATGGCAGAGCAGATCGCAACCGCAACTGAAGAGCAAGCAGTAGTGACTCAAGATATTGCTCAGAACGTTGTGGCGGTAGAGCAGAAGTCGACAGAATCTACGACAGGCGCAACGCAAATTGCTGCAACAGCGAAAGAGCAGGCTGAGTTGGCAACATCGCTGAAAGAGCTCTCGAATACGTTTAAGAGCTAGCAGTTCAGAGCTAGAAGTATTCTATCGTATATAAAAAATGTCCCGCCTAGTGCGGGACATTTTTTTAGCGGGGTACTTTTTTTTTCTTTTTTTGGAGGGGGGGATGAAGCGGCTAAAGCGCTTGTCCGTTAACCGACAATTTCACATCAATGTTGCCACGAACCGCGTTTGAGTAAGGGCAAACTTGGTGCGCCGTTTTCACAAGCGTCACAGCTTGTTCTTGCTCTAGATCCAGTTCAATCGATAGAGCAACAGTTAAAGCAAAGCCGCCGTTTTCATTTGGTCCGATACCGACTGTTGCAGTTGTTGGCGCCGATGCGATTTTGATTTTCATCTCTTTAGCTACATGAAGTAGAGCATTTGAGAAACACGCAGAGTAGCCCGCAGCAAACAGTTGCTCAGGGTTTGTCGCTTCACCTGTTCCGCCCATCTCTTTAGGATAGCTCAACGCCACTGAAAGCAGGTTGTCATCAGTAGAAACTTGGCCGTTACGACCTGCAGTAGCTGTAGCAGAAGTTGTGTAGAGTGTTGTCATTGTCTTAGTCCTTGTTTGAGTTGTGCAAAATTAGATTGTGTGCAACTTAATTTTAAAGCTAGCTTAATTGATAAAATTCGAGCGCGCAAGTATATTGTGCACAATTTAATTTATTGGTGAGGTGATCATGAGCGACCAAGATGACTATCTAAAACTGGATAATCAGGTGTGTTTTGCGCTGTATAGTGCATCGAATGCAATGAGTAGAGCGTATCAACCTTTACTGAAAGCGCTTGACCTTACTTACTTGCAGTACATTGTGATGATGGTGCTGTGGGAAGAAAAAGAGATAAATGTCAAAGCCCTAGGCGCAAAAACGCATTTGGATTCAGGTACGTTGACGCCTTTACTTAAGCGCTTGGAAACGAAAGGTTACGTGCTTAGAACTCGCAGTGCTGAAGATGAACGAGTTCGAGTTATTACACTGACGCCTGCAGGGGTAGAGCTCAAAGAGCAAGCGCAAACTGTGCCAGTAGAAATGCTATGTCTTTCTAAGATGAATGAAGATGAGCTTAAATCGCTAAAAGCACAGTGTGAGCAATTGCTTGGCAATTTGACCAAGTAAGCACTTTTAGTTTTTGGCTATGGTAATCAGAAAATAAGAAAGCCCGTTAGCCCTACTGTTAATTAGTTGCGATCGCTAATTCGAGTAAGACTAACGGGCTTTTTGTATCTGCTGTCGTTTAAATGGCAGCAGATAGTGTATTCAATTGGGATTTATCCCATAAACCAAGATACGAAAATCAAAGCCCCAAAACCGAATGTTGCCATCAGTGCCGTATCGCCACCGGCTGCTGTATAGCTGCCTTCGGTTTGAAGGTGAGGGAAGTCAGGCCTACGAACCTTAACCACCATTGCGAGTGGTCCCCAAATAGCTAGGAACACCAACACCATGCCTGCATAGTCCAACATGCTCACGAACTGGCTTGCGAACAGCTCTGCTAATACCAAAGGCAATACAAAGGTCAGAGCATAAGCTAATGCTTTGTTGTTGGTGACTGCGTCTTTGTTTTGGTCATACAGCGCCATGGATACACCAAGGAAAGAGGTCACCAGTGCCAGTGCTGAGAACAGCGCAATAACTACCTTCAACCAAGCAGATTGACCGCTAAATGCTGAGATCAGTTCTGAAATGTTGTGGAACTGGCTGATCGCGTCTGTACCAAGGTTACCGATAATCGCGAACAACCAAGTTAGGTAGCAGATTAGTGGTATCACTGAGCCTAGCAGAATCATATTGCGGATCTGCTTTTGAGTCGCTTCGCGGTTGTAGATAACCAGTGACGGGATCACCACCATAGAGGCAAAACTGGTAAAGATAACCGCGCTGTACTGCACCACGTCATTGGCCGTGTATTGGCTAGTTTGAGTTAGGTAATCTAGACGGATATTGCTAAACAGAGAGGCAATTACAATAAACAGCATTACCACCATCATGATGAATAGACCACGGTTTAATTTATCGATATAAGACTTACCCGCGACTACAATCACACCCATCAATAGGCTGAAAACGGTATAAGCAGCGGATGCAGAGATGTCTACGCCGACGTCGAGCAGTAGCTTATGAATGATGTCGCCAACACCCAAGATATAGGCGATCAGCATGCATACCAGCAGCAGATAAAAGAGTGCATTGATAAAGTGTTTACCTTTGCTGCCCAGAGTGAGGTAAGCAACACTGCTCATGCCACTGTTGTCTTTCGTTTTGGTACACGCTTCTGCCAGTAGGAGTGCAGAGTAGGTGGTGCCGATAAAGATGAGTAGCATCAGCACTGAGCTGATCATGAAGCCAAACTGGGCCAACACCATGGGAATAGCAAGCATGCCAGCCCCTAATGCAGTTCCCGAAAGGATTAGGGAACTGCCGAATAATTTCATATTCAAAAAAACAACCTCTAGCGATCCAATTAATTTTTGTTTGGATTGTAAATAATTGTTTCCAAGACTAACAAAATACTCAGTAAAGTTAGGGGTTAAATCCTAATTATTTTTGAATTTTTCTAAAAAACTTACAAAGGTATTTCGGAGTATTATCTGTGAGCGTTTGACGCATTTTCTTGGTGATTGTATTGGTTGTTTTAGTTAACGTTTATTCATTGTTGAATGATCTAGCAGTCAGAAATATTCGATTAGAAAGAAGTATGCTTCGCGATTATTTTCGCTAGTGTCACAACCCCTTCTTTCCACTCTTTATTCTCTTCGATGTTCGCTACCGTGAAGCGCAAGCAGTGTTTATATTGATCGTTTGTCCCAAATACTGTGCCAGGTAATATTCCCAATTTGTGCTTCAAACAATCTTGATAAATCGCGTAGCTATCGACAGATTCAGGTAACGTGATCCAGTTTAGAAAAGATCCCTCAGGCTTTGACAGATGGTAGCGGCCAACAAGGTGTTCATAGCCATCAAGCGCTTGTATTAACAGGCTTTGGAATTGCTTTTGATTGACTTGATAGAGTCGCTTCATCTTAGACAAATGACTTCGATATTTCCCCGTAGTGAGGAAGTGCCCAACCGCTGATTGCATTAAGTTGGAGCTGCCCATGTTGTCGCATAACAGGTATTTTTCAACTTGAGCTTGGTAACGACCTGAGAGTAACCAGCCAATACGCAAGCGAGAATCTAAGGTCTTGGACAAAGAGTTGACGTAAATGACTCGATCTTGGTTATCAAGCTCTTTGAGGCTGGCAATGGGTGTGTCGAATGCCAAGCTACCGAATACATCGTCTTCGATAATCGGTAAAGATCCGGAGATATCCAGTAATGCCTTTCGGTTAGCCAATGGCATTCGTGAACCCGTTGGATTGGTAAAGTTTGGTGTTAGCAGTAAGGTTTTTACTTCCCATTTGTTCAACGAACTTTGTAGTGATGGAATATCAATGCCGTGGCTAACACTGCTTGGAATTTCTAGTGCTTGCAAGCCAAGCGATTCAAGTAAAAGTAGATTACCGAAATAACAGGGCGACTCGACCGCCACGATGTCTCCCGGTTTGGTTAATGCACGTAAAGCCAGACTGATCGCCTGTTGAGCACCATGTGTAATTGCAATTTCATTCGATCCCGCAGGCACGCCTAGATCATGGGTGATCTTTAGCAACTGCTTTACTAATTGCTCATCGCCGGGAGGTAATTGGTAATAACCGGGAAGCTGAGTTTGCAAACGGCTATGGCGACCGATTTCGGCGTACAAGCTACGAATGGCAGGGTTATTAATGTTCGGGTGTGCAGAACCAGCAAGCAGTTTCAAGCGACCTTTCGGACGGGAGAGTACAGATTTGGTGACCGACAAGAGGTCGACTTTTTGAGGCTGGCTCGGTGCATCCCAGATGGTGGTGTTCGGTGTTTTCACACGATAGCCTGATTTAGGCACAGAATAAACCCAGCCTGTCGCTTCCAGTTCTTGGTAGGCGCGAATCACGGTGTTTTTGCTCACTCCGAGTTGTTCGCTGAGTTGACGAATGGAAGGCAAGCGGTCGTCTGGGTGAAAGAGCCCTTTATCGATCTGAGCCTTAATGTGTTGTTCTATCGCGAGATATTTATTGCAGCTGAGTTCTGCTTCCACGTTTCCCCCTTGTAACTCACACTTAATCTGTAACCATTTAAAGTATTATATCTGTATCTTTATTAGTTATCTGTACCCAACTAAGGTAACAGCATTGATGAAGAGTTGACCAGAGGTTTGTAATGCTGATTAAAATGATTCCGTTTGTGTTTGTATTATTGTGGTCGTCAGGCTTTGTTGGCGCTCGTCTTGGTGTTGAATACGCTGAACCAGCAACGTTACTTTCACTTAGGATGGTAGCCAACGTGGCGCTATTCTTGGTTTTGATTTCAATCCTTAAGCGTCGTATTCCTCGTGGTCGAGCATTTTTTCACGCTTGTGTGGTGGGCATTTTGATTCATGGCTTCTACCTTGGTGGCACTTATCTCGCGATTGATATGGGTATGCCCGCCGGGTTGAGTTCTCTACTTGTTGGCTTACAACCGATTCTGACGGCATTGATAATGATCAGCTGTACTTCACAGCGTTTTAATTTTGCACAGTGGCTGGGATTAGCGCTCGGTTTTGCGGGTATTAGCTTGGTGCTGATGGGCAATATTGAGTGGCAGTCAGACGACCAAAAAGGCCTGGCAACGTTATTGTGTTTGGTTTCTTTGGTGGGTATTACCTGCGGCACTTTGTATCAGAAGCGCTTCTGTCAGGGGACAGATATGGTCGGCGGTGCGATGGTGCAATACTTGGCTTCTGCTGCGTTGTTTCTACCTTTTGCAATGCGTTACGAAACTATGCAAGTGAACTGGACTATTGAGTTCACGTTGACTCTGGCTTGGCTAGTGATTGTTTTATCGTGCATTGCTATTCTATTGCTGCTTTACATGGTAGAGCATGGCGCTTCTTCAAGTGTGGCATCGGTGTTTTACCTCGTTCCACCCACAACTGCCATCCAAGCGTGGCTCATTTTTGGAGAGTCATTCGACATTTATGGCGCAATAGGCTTCGCGTTGTCAGCAACCGCTGTTTATCTGGTGGTGAAAAAGCCTGAGTTGATTAAGTTCCGTAGACGAACAGCATTAGAGAGGTAATGTGTCTACCAAAATTATACCAATCGTAGTAACTAACTGGTCACCCTAGCTTGTTAAAAATCTCGATAACTTCGTTAGAATTTTTGATTGTAGAATAACTACTTATCGAAAAATGCTGCCTTGTTCTCAAGCTTTTTTCCTACGCTATTTTTGATCACTTACTTACTGTGATTGGTATAACTCGACTTGAAATAGATTGCTAGAAACAAAAAAGAGCCTGAATATTCAGGCTCTTTCTGTATCAATATTGGCTAGCGACTATTGATTAGCGCTGCATTAAACAAGCGTAAGCCGTGGTAAACGGTGCTTCTTGGTATTGCTTAAGGCCTGTTTCTTTGAACTTCATCATAAGAGGGTTGCGCTTAAGGCTTTCTTTGATTTCATTCGGAGATACAACGGTTACGTCTAGGCCGTCGATCAACTGAATTGCTGCTTCTAGTTTGAAGCCGAAGCCACCGCCAGCAAATTTGCCTTTAGTTTGGCGTTGACGAATTACCACTTTTTCTACTTGGTAATCTTCCATTAACTTTGCAAAAGAAAATTGAAAATCTTTCATATTCTGTGTGTCGTTTGCGTCACTAATAGCAACTTTAGAAACTCGGCAATCAGGAATGTTAAATACACCGTCTGATAGAGATAGAAGACAGATGACTGCATCGTTACCTTTGATTTCAACACCACAAATTTTCATGTTCTTACCTACTTATTTTAGAGCCCTATATTATGGTGTTATTTCGACGACTTCTCCAGTAATAGAACATGTCTAAGGTAAATAAATTCAATATTGTCCACTTTAACGTTTTCAGGTTGACGTCTGGTTAAATGCGAAGCACTCGTTTTCATCGTCTAGTTTTATATGCGATGAGATTCACAAAACTATAGCTGGCTTTTTTATCGATACTGTATATTATGCGCGCGTCCCTATTTAATGTGTGGTTATAAACCCTCTATGAATATCAAAAACCTTTCTATTAAGAGTAAAATTGCGATCCCTCTAATGGTTATCGTGATTGTTTTCTCAACTGTTACTGTGCTTAACGTGATTAAATCTAACGCGCAAGCAGCGATTAACCATGAGCTCAATAATGTGGTTCAACCGGTTCTCGACAACCTAGAAGATGGGTACCGAGATATCTATCAAGTCATTGCATCTGCCCAAGGCCTGTTGCTTGCGAAAGATCAAAAGGCAATTGAATATCAACAATTCGAATTCAAAGACAACGCTTACAAAGCCGTTCCACGCTTTGAGAGTGTCCAAACTCTATATACTGCAGGTGTCTTAGACTCATCTTCTCAAGACGAGCTAGCGAAACTGGTAAAGGCGATGAAAAAGTGGGTAGCATTGCATGAACCAATGTTTGCAGATCCTGCCAATGCTCTTCAATACAACATAGATTACTCGCCAG
Source organism: Vibrio sp. 10N.247.310.17 (assembly GCF_041466605.1). Lineage (NCBI taxonomy): Bacteria > Pseudomonadati > Pseudomonadota > Gammaproteobacteria > Vibrionales > Vibrionaceae > Vibrio > Vibrio sp. 10N.247.310.17. The sequence goes on from NZ_JBFSTC010000030.1 coordinate 25,104, forward strand.
CATTAGACGCTGAGTTTTCGATCATTCACGATCAACTCGGCTATATTAGAGAGCTGATTGCAGTAAAACAAAAAGAGCTTCGCCAGCAAGCTAATGACTCGATTGAAGAAAGTAAGCTGATCATCGAAGTAGGTATGGCCGTGGCGGTACTTGCGGCTTTGTTTTCGATGTGGTTATCGAACCGTTTTATCGTTCAGCCGATTCAGAGCGTAGAGAAAGCGATGAATGAAATCGCATCGGGTGACGGTAACTTGGCTCAGCGAATGAAAGTTGAAGGTTCTGATGAGATTGCTCGTTTAAGTTCAGCGTTTAACAAGTTTGTTAGTAAGATACATACCACTGTTGAACAAGTGATTCTGACATCAAATGCCGTACGTGCAGAGATGGAAAACATCAAATCAATAACGCAGAATGTGGCTGAATTTTCTTCGAATCAACAGAAAGAAAGTGAAGTAGTCGCGGCTGCCGTTCATGAAATGCAAGCGACCAGTGAAACGGTAAGTGGTAACGCGTTAGATGCGGCAACCGCAAGTAACGTTGCGAACAATGAAGTGGAATCAGCAGACAGCACTTTGGGCTTAACCGTAACTTCAATTGAACGCCTTGCGCAAGATATCGAGAATGCAGGTGGTGTGGTTCAGGAATTGGATACTGATGTGAAGAACATTGCTTCTATTCTTGGCGTGATCAAAGGCATTGCAGAGCAAACCAATCTATTGGCATTGAATGCGGCGATTGAAGCAGCGCGTGCTGGTGAGCAAGGTCGTGGTTTTGCGGTAGTTGCTGATGAGGTCCGTGCGCTTGCGAGCAAAACTCAAGACAGTACGGGTGAAATCCAATCAATGATTGAACGCTTAGAAGTTGGCGCTAAACATGCCGTTGGCGTGATGACAGAAAGCAAGGCAAGTGGCGAGAAAACCATTGTTCAAGCGGGCACTGCAGCTTCATCATTGAGCGAGATTCGTAACTCAATCGGCAAGATGAATGAGATGAATACGCAAATCGCAACAGCGGCTTCTCAGCAGTCTCAGGTGTCTGAAGAAGTGAACCAGAATGTTCAACGTATCGCGGAAAGCACCATGAAAATGGTTGAGATGGCAAACAATGCAGAGAACGCATGCATCTCACTAGCAGAACAGTGTGAAGCACTTGATAGCCTAGTTTCTCAGTTTGAAGTGTAATCTTTGAGACTGAACAGGCAAAAGTGAGTGGCTAATCGTTTCTAGTTTTAACCCTCACGCATCTGTAATAGACAATAATAAGGCCCGTACTCAATGAGTGCGGGCTTTCTTTTTTGATAACAGTATTTGTAATACGAGGTCGGTTCGAACTTTGTTGAATAGGTCGGTTGGAGCCTTGTGGGGAATGCGATATTAGCTGCAATGAAGGCCTTTGTATGTACACGGCGTATATTAAGCTAGGTGACACTGATCTATATCTTCAATACACTGTATGGGTAACCATAGTTCAAAATAGGGTAGAGGCATGGCCAATTGGGAAGGGGTAAGTGAGTTTGTTGCAGTGGCAGAGCGCGAAAGCTTTACTGGTGCCGCACAGAAACTCGCTACGTCAGTGGCTCAAATCAGTCGTAGAGTGGCAAATCTCGAGGAACGCCTCGCAGTAAAACTACTCAATCGAACGACTCGTAAGGTTTCTCTAACAGAGGCTGGGCAACTCTATTATCAGCAGTGTAAGTTGTTGGTCGAAGGTTTAGAAATTGCTGAGTTAGCCGTCACGCAGATGCAATCCACGCCGAAAGGTTTGCTGAAAGTAACGGCACCTGTGACTTATGGTGAGCGTCAACTCGCCCCAATACTTCATCAGTTCTTAAAGCTCCACCCACAAGTCGAACTTGAGCTGATGTTGACCAATCAAAAGCTCGACCTTATTGATTCGGGTGTCGATGTCGCTATTCGTCTTGGACGCTTAGAAGATTCGAGCCTTGTGGCAAAGAAGCTGTCTCAACGTCAACTCTACGTGTGCGCCAGTCCTGAATATATTGAACGTTACGGTGAACCGCATACGCTCTCTGAGTTGAGCAATCATCAATGTTTAGTCGGCGGCTTTGAGCATTGGCGTTTTAAAGAAAATGGGCGACCTCGCTCAGTTCGGGTTAATGGACGCATTAAATGTAACAGTGGCTTAGCCTTACAAGACGCAGCGAAACAGAGTATTGGCTTAGTGCAGCTACCAGAATATTACGTGAGTGAAGATCTTGAGTCTGGCGAATTGGTTGAGGTGTTATCTGATTACCGAGACGATAAAGAGGGGATTTGGGCGCTTTACCCACAGAACCGTAATTTGTCTTCAAAGGTTCGCTTGTTAGTCGACTTCTTGTCTGAGCAATTAGACTAGTTCTATCTGGCAAGACACTATGGACAAGAAAATGGGCTTCAGAACAAAGATTCTGAAGCCCATTTTTATTGATGTTCTATAGCTTTTACTTGCTAAGCACTAAGCACTAAGCACTAAGCATTAAGCATTAAACCGTGAAGCGATCAACCAAGTGGTACAACTCGTTTGCTCGGCTGTTTAAGTTTTGGCTACCTGTACGGTTTTGGTTTGCTAGCGATGCCGATTGAGAACTTTGGTCTGAAATCACAACAATGCGTTGAGATATCTCTTGGCCAACAATATTCTGCTGTTCAGTCGCCGTTGCAATCAGTGAGTTCATGTCCATGATGGTATCAATCGAATCTTGAATTTTAGCAAGTGCTGCAGCTGCTGCGTTCGCTTCTTCTACCGTTTGAGCACTTCTGCTTTGGCTGGAATCCATTGCTTTCACCGCGGCATCTGAAGCGGATTTTAGCTGTTGGATCATTTTGTGAATGTCGCCCGTGCTCTCTTGTGTGCGGCTTGCAAGCTTACGAACTTCATCCGCAACTACCGCAAAACCTCGGCCTTGATCACCAGCTCGCGCGGCTTCAATCGCGGCATTTAGTGCTAATAGGTTGGTCTGTTCCGCGATGTCTTGAATGACAGTCAGTGAAGATGAAATGTTCTGTACATCTCCTTCAAGGCGAGATACCACAGTGTTTGCTTCTGATACTTCACTTGCAAGGTCTGCTACGGACCCAGCAGCAGCGTTGACAATTTGCTGAGCTTCTTTTGCATTGTTCTCTGCAAGTTTAGCTGAGTCAGCCGCTTGGCTTGCGTTGCTTGAGATCTCTTGCGCTGTTGTCGTCATCTCGGTCATCGCCGTTGCTACTTGTTCTGTCTCTTCACGTTGACCTGTCGCTATCTCGTCGACCTGAGCTGCGCGAGAAGACATGCTGCTCGTTTCTGATACAACTTGCTGACCCACATCGCTCACGCTACGAATGATGGTCTGTAGGCTGGCAACAAAGGCATTAAAGTTCTCACTAAGTTTGGCGAACTCAGGCGCTTTGAAGGTTTCCATTCGAGCCGTTAGGTCGGCCTCACCACTTGCAAAGGCACTGATTGAACGGTCAAATTGCTCGAGTGGTTGCATGATTGTACGGTTCACTGCAACAGCGAAAACCGCTACCACTAAGGCAATCAAGCCACAGAAAATTGCAATGGCAGTTAGTGAGCTTTGTAGCGCAGCATTCGAGCTCTCTTTCATGTCACTGATGACTGCGTCAATATCATCGGTATAAAAACCCGTGCCGAGCATTAAATCCCATTGTGGAATAAAGATTGAGTAGCTGAGTTTTGGTAACGCAATGGACTGACCTGGCTTAGGAAAGTAGTAAGTGGTGAATTCCCCAATTTTTGAGTTCTTAATCAGGTCTTGGATTAGGTAATTGCCTTGTTTGTCTTGAAGGTCGTAGTAATTTTTACCAATGCCATCGGTACCTTGTCCGATGACGATTCTTACACCCTTAGAGCTGTAGCCAAAAATATAACCAGATTCACCATATTCTAGAGTTTTTAATGTGGGTAATGCTTCTTCAAGTGTGGCACCTTTTTCTAAGAAAGGAGTTATCGAAGACTTAGCCATTTGCAGGTACGCTTTGAGTTCCTTTTCTTTCATCGCCATCATATTGCTACGCGTCGATTCTACTTGTTGTGCGGTTAGCTCAGTGCTCTTCATATACGTCACGCTCATCATCCCAATTGCCATTAGTAGCAAAGGGATAAAAGAGAGAATATAAAGGCGGTTTTTGATGGTGAGGGTCATTAGCACTTCCTATGTGATTGTCTCAGGCAATTTTCAACACATTATTAATGTGGTTTCGAAATGTAAACGGACTTGTTGTTGAATTGTTATCCTAAAACCTTTTTGTTTGATAAATATGATGGCGGTTAGGTTTTGAAGTGATAGGTGGTGCAACTAAGTACTTATCTGTAAAAAGAGCCGTTCGTTTCGATGCTTTTGAATTTGGCGCTGCTTTGGTAGAATGCGACGCTTTGTAGCACCCTGCTATGTCTATTCGTTAAGTGAGAAAGATTCATGAACAAAAGCCATGTGACTATTGGTTTAACTAACCCAAAGAGCCCGACAAACGTTGGCGCGGTTATGCGTGCGGCGGGTTGCTACCAAGTCGACGAAGTTAAATATACAGGGCAACGCTACGACAAGGCTGCAAAATTTCACACCGATACCAAGAGTGCAACGCGCACTATCCCGCTTACTGGTGTCGAGTCGTTTTTAGATAACCTTAATTCAGAAACTAAGATCGTATGTGTGGAGTTGGCTGAAGGTGCAACACCACTGCCACGTTTTAAACACCCAGAGAACGCTATCTATATCTTTGGCCCTGAAGATGGTTCTATTTCTCAAGATGTCGCTGACCGAGCTGACCATGTTGTTTATGTACCAACTGTTGGTTGCATGAATCTAGCAGCAACAGTGAATGTGCTACTTTATGATCGCCTTGCTAAGTCAGATGAAATGGACGAGAGCAACGAGCTGATCAAGAAAAGCCGCGATAACCGTAATCACCTGCAAGTGAAGCAGGGGTAGATATCGTTCTAATCGTGTCTGGTCTCTTAATATCCAATGCAGATTAAAGAAAACCCCTTATTCGTAGGAATAAGGGGTTTTTACTTGGTTGATCTCGGATCTTAGGTTTGGCTATTCAGCACATTTGGAAGCCATAATTTTTAATGGTTGCCCCGCATCATCGAATTGTAAGCTCCATACATACTGCCCAGCATTACGAATAGTGATAGCGGTATCTTGACCGTAACCACCTTTAATTAACGAGTTAAGCTGTCCTAACTTTAGGTTAAGCCCATCCGCTGTGAACTGAGGTGACCAAGCCTTGGATGCATATTGCATGCGATAACTGCCCGGTTTTTCAGTGGTGACGACTTGGTAAGTGTTGTCACCTTTATATTCAAACTCTCGTTGACCCACGTGTTTCCAACCTGAATCAGCAAAATTGCCAACCACATAAAGCGGGCTCGAAATAGGGCCTTCAGCTTTTATTGTTGGATTGTCACATTGAGCCATGAAGCCTTGTCCAACTTCATTTCCTGTCGCTAGTATCGCCGCAATTGGCCCTTTTTCACTTGGCTGTGTTATCGACAAGAAACGAGCTTCAAATGGGCTTAGAACGATAGAGTAGTGGCCATCAATAGCTGAGATCGATTGCTTGGATTCAATATCCGTCAGATCAGCTATGGAGCCGACTTTTTCTTTGGTTAGTTTTATGGTTTGTTCTTTGTTGGTAACGTTCACTGCGTAGACAACAGCATCGCCTTCATAGGCTTTGTGATCGACATAGGCGACATCATTGGCCATCAGGTTTGTACGTTTACCTTGTGATAGAGCGGGGTGCGTTTCTCTCAGTTTCATCAAGTTTGTCACGTATTGCTTTAAGTCTTTTTCGTGCGCATTGAGTTGGGCTGTGACACCTTCTACTTTACCGCTAGTACGGGCTACGTGATCATCACACAGACCATTAATAGCACAGTCATCAGTCCATACTTTGTCTGCAAAACCTTCTAGCTGATCGCCAATCTCGTCCCCATAGTAGGTCGTAATTGGGCCGGTATAAGCTGCTTGGAATGAAAATGCCGCTTTATAGCGCTGCCAATACTCTTTGTCTTGTGGAGAAGCGATATCACCGCGCTGTAATAAGTCACCAAAGCGCACAAGGTCATGGTTACCGATCATTAAATTTGGCTTTGCGTGGTCTGGGTATAACGAATGTAAAGACATGCCTTCTGCAAGCCACTCTCCACCTTTGTTCCCCACGCCAGCTTCGTTTACAGCAAAGGTTTCCGTCAGGCGGTAGCGCATAGGGAAATCAAACGCAGAACATAAGGCCGGTGCTTCATTTGAACCGTAGCCTGTTTCAATAATGCGGTTCTCACCTGCCCAAATTTCCGCGACCATATAACCCAGAGGGTTCACGGTTTTACCTTCGCTGTTTACGTATTCGATTTGAGAAGATGCGGTGTCTACCGTTTCTCTGATTTGACTCCAAGCTTCTTTTGGCACTTGATAAGCTTGATCTAAGCGCCAACCATCAATTTTGAGTTCTTTGATCCAATACTCGGCAACTTCTTGATAGAAGGTTAGGCTCTCAGGGTATGAGACTGGATTATCCTCTCCTAGGGGCAGCTTACCTGTTGGTGACGGCACTACGTTTTTTTTGTGGTGGCCAAATACGCCATCAAAGAAGACATAAAGCCCTCGAGCATGCGCTTCTTCAACTAAGGTTTTAGCTTCTTCCATCGTGCCGAATCTCGGATCGATATTGAAATAATCGGTGGCAAAATAACCGGTTGCATCCAGTCTATCAGCCCAATGGTCTTGGTTTTCGATAGGCTCTGAATTAAAGATTGGGGTTAGCCAAATGCCGTTCATGCCAAGAGATTCAATGTAATCAAGTGAGTCGATAATACCTTGGATATCTCCGTTATGGTGACTGGTTCCATAGCCTGTCCCATGACCAATTGAGTCATCGCCACTGACAAAGCTTTCGACCATCACTTGATAGATCCTCAAGTCATTCACGTCGGCATTCGTATTCGTTTGGCATTGGTATGCTGTTGGTTCTTGAACTGATTCAGGTGCAGATTGGCAACCTGCAAGTAGGATGGCGGTAACGGCCAACGCGGTATTGGATAGAGAAAGTTTCACGTTAAGGTCCTTATTATTATGATTTAACTTATTATTCACCATCCTGATATTCTATAAATCCTCCGTTAAATAGTGGCAATAGGAGTAGACGGTAGGCTGAGAGACTGAGGTCACAATATGTGGCTAATTTCTTATACATATTATGATGAAGTGCTGATTTTTGAGTCGGAACGAGATTTGTACGGGAAGATATTTTTATGCGGTATGTAACCTGCCTTGTTGAGAATAAGTCATTCTCTGTTTCTAATGTTATCTATCCCGTAAGCAATCGGATATTATCTTGGGTTCATCATTAGATAATTGAAGGGTTAGATAACACCATGGAAGACAAGCAATTACTTGCCGCGCTGCAACAACACCCTGTCCTCGATCTGTATCAGTTATTCCAAGAAGTTGGTCAAAATAGCTCTCTATACGCACTATTAGAGAGGTTATCTTCCCTTAAAGAACACCACCAACTGAGTACTCGTCTTAGCCCTTTTAAGCCACACATCGAAGGGTTACTGGCTCAATTTGATGGCACTACGCTGGATAGTGATATCCTCAAGGCAGTTGCTCTTCAGTCTGAGATTCAACAACGAGGCCACAGCATGAGCCGTTACATCATGACATCAGACAATCACCGCCATTTTTCCCCAAATGCAGACTTAGTGATGTTTGGTGATTCGATCACCGAGTGGGCCCCGTGGGCGGATATTTTTCGCGATGTCTCAATGGTCAATCGTGGCCTAGCAGGCGATACCACAACAGGTATGTTGCGCCGCATTGATACCACGTTGAATGTGAAACCAAAGCTTGTATGTTTTATGGCAGGGATAAACGATTTAGCTCAGGGTTATGATGTCGAACATATCTACCAGAACTACATTGATATGCTTGAAGTGTGGCAAGAAAACGATATTCGAATTTTGGTGCAATCAACGCTTTATGTTGGCTCTAAACTGCAAGGTTTGAATTCGTCGGTTGAACTGCTCAATAGCAAGATAAGCGAGTACTGTTCTCAGCAAGGCATTGCATTCTTAGATGTGAATTCTGTATTGTCACCTAATCAGCTTTTGTCGAATGAGTACTCGTGCGATGATCTGCATCTGAATGCTAAAGCTTACCAAGCTTGGACTGAGGTGCTTCAACCTACGATAGCTGAGTTACTAAAATAAACTCACGCAAATAGCCAAATAGCCAAATAGCCAAGTAGATAAATAGACAGACAGCTAATTAAACAGCTAGACCGATAAACAGCTTAGCAAATACAAGAAAAGCCAACCCCTAGATTTGTTTCGCGAACCATAAGGACATCAATGTGAACCTAAGACAGTTGGAAGTCTTTTACGCCATTATGCAAACCGGAACCGTATCTGGGGCTGCGCGTAATCTGCATGTGTCACAACCTAATGTGACTCGTATTCTGGCACACACAGAGCAACAACTTGGGTTTGGATTGTTTGAGCGAGTGAAAGGTCGGTTGGTGCCAACGGTCGAAGCAAAAACCTTACTGCCCGAAGCAGAAAAGGTCTATCAACAGCTGGGTCAATTTCGTTCTTTGACGAATAAGGTTAAGCAAGGACATCAACATTTACGTATTGGTGCGCCGCCGATACTGGCGACCAAATTGCTGACTCCGGTAATAGCCCAAATGTCTCGTGAACAAGAGCTCTCTTTTGAGTTGTTGACTGCAAACCGTGATGAACTTTGTGCTGGGCTATTAAAGCATGAGCTCGATATTGCTATCGCGTTTGGGGACGAAACACCGCCGGCTATATTAAGTGAAACACTCTTAACTGAATCACTCAAGGTTCTGGTTCCTTCCCACACAGTTGAACAGTTACCTACTGAATTAACCCTTGATGATCTGATCAATTATCCCTTGCCAATCATCGGGCTTGATAGCCGCGATCCATTAGGCCTCCTGTTACATCAAAGCCTTATTGCGCGAGATGAGCATTATCACCATCCGATATCGGTACGTGGATACAGCGCTGCGGCGGAACTGGTGAAGCACCAAGCAGGGTTTGCGATCGTTGACCCGTGGACGGCAGAGCAGTATCAAAATGACGATGCGGTCTGTGTGTTGCGACTTCAACCAGATATCCAATTCTCGGTATCGATGCTTTGCGCAGAGCACACCCCTCAGTCGATTTCCGTGAAGCAATTTATCGCTTCATTGAAGAGCCATACTCACCCTATAACTTAAGGTTATAGGCTCGCCATAAATAGGTATTCGGCAGCTTCGAAGTTCTTAATTAAAGTAAATCCATACAAGGACTTATTAATTGGGGACACTCATGTCTATTGCTCAACCTTACCTTCTTTTTCTTGGGGATGTTACTGACCCACTTGCCGCAAAAACAGGCCGTGGTATTCATCAATGGCGCCCAGAAATCTGCATAGGCCAACTGCGTTTAACGGGCGATACCGTTTCACTTGGCTTAACGGATATGACCTTACAAGAGGCGCAAGCACAGGGCGCGAAAACGCTAGTGATTGGCACAGCAAACCCTGGTGGCGTCATTCCTGATTCTTGGCAGTCAACCATAATGGAAGCTGCAGAAATGGGATTTGAGATTGCATCTGGCATGCACCAACGACTGAGTGAATTTTCACCGCTTGCTGACATGCAGCAACACGGATTGACTAAGCTTCATGATGTACGTCATTTTGACGGTGTTCTTAATGTTGGTAACGGTAAGCCTCGTCAAGGTAAGCGCCTGCTTACTGTCGGAACAGATTGCTCAGTCGGCAAAATGTTTTCAGCTTTAGCTATCGAAAAGTCGCTTAAAGAGTCAGGTACATCCGCTCAGTTCAAAGCGACAGGGCAGACGGGTATCTTGATTGAAGGCTGCGGTATTTCGATTGATGCTGTGGTTGCGGATTTTATTTCTGGCGCAGTTGAAGCGATTAGCCCTGATTTTACCGACCACGATTGGGATATCATTGAAGGGCAAGGCTCTTTGTTCAACCCTTCGTTTGCAGGCGTGAGTTTGGGTCTTTTACATGGCGCACAAGCGGATGCCTTAGTGCTGTGTCATGAAGTTGGGCGACCTCATATTCGTAACCTTCCTCATGCTCAATTGCCAAGCATAGAACAGACGATTGAAGCCAACTTGCAAGCAGCGCGACTGACCAATCCAGACGTGAAACTGGTTGGCATTTGTTTGAACACGTCGGCGATTAGCACTGAAGACGCTGAGACATTATGCCAAGAATGGACCACACTCTATCAAGTACCCGTGACGGACCCGGTTCGTTTTGGTGTACAAAATATTACTGATCATTTGCGACATTCACTTTAACGATTTCATCATTTCTACGTTTCCATTTGTTAAAGCGAACATCAATCGAGTGAAATTATGAAGATTACAGCAGAACCTATTACTATCGCGATGCAAACACCTTTTCGCATCTCTCGTGGCAGCCGAACTGAGTGTCACGTTGTTCGTGTTTATATTGAACATTATGGCAAACAAGCTCAGGGCGAATGCACGCCTTACCCACGATACGGCGAGTCATCGGAGTCTGTGTTAGCGCAAATCCAACAAGCGTCTAGTGCCCTTGAAGGTATGTTTGAGCGAGGCGTTACCGATCCCGCAGAGCTAAGAGATCATCTTCAGTCTTTATTGACCGGAGGGGCAGCGCGAAATGCGGTCGATTGTGCGCTTTGGGATTTCGAAGCTAAGCAGAAAGAACAGGTGTTTCCAAATAGCTTGTTTGAGTTACCTGCTCAAATAGTGACTGCAATGACAGTCTCGATTGGCACTCCAGAAGCGATGGCGACTCAGGCTCGAGACTATGTCGCAAATGGAGCGAAACTCTTAAAAGTGAAGCTTGATGGAGAGCAAGTGATAGAGCGTGTTTGCGCGGTACGAGAAGTGGCACCCGATGTTCAGATTGTACTGGATGCCAATGAAGCGTGGACGGGGCTGAATCTCGAAGAGTTGTTTAATCAACTAACAGAGTTTGATATTGCGATGATCGAACAACCTCTTCCACAGCAGCACGATGCATCACTGGCACACATCAAGCACCCGATCCCACTGTGTGCTGATGAAAGCTGTCATACCACTTCACAGCTCTCATCGCTGTTGGGTAAGTATGAAATGGTCAACATCAAGCTCGATAAAACGGGCGGTTTGACCGAAGCCTTGGTACTTGCTGAAGAAGCTCAAAGGCTCGGCTTTACTCTGATGTCGGGTTGTATGCTAGGCACCTCATTGGCGATGCGGGCAGCGCTGCCTATTGCGGTTCAATCTAAAATAGTCGACCTTGATGGCCCTGTATTACTTGGCCAAGATGTTTCGCCAGCACTGACTTATCGAGATGGAATGATCATTCTTTAAGGTGGCTTAGCGTTCAGTATTGATGATGCAGGCTATAGGTAGGCACGCGAACTTTTGGACAAAAGTTTGCCAGTGACTTCCCTAAATTAGCAATTCATGAATAACTAAAGGTATGGTAAAGCTAGTTGTAAAGAGCTAATGCGATAAGTAAAATCGTACTAGCAAAAAGATTGGTTTATGTTTAGGTGCGTATTAAGTGCCAGTACGTTAAATGCCCGTGAGGCAGTAACGGAAAAGGCCGCCAAAGTGATCTAAATCTTACTCAGCAAAGCCGAAACGCTTTACGACTACCATAGTAAAGTATTGTTAAGTAGGCAGATATTCCAATTTTTTTGAATCATATCAACGAGAGAAGTATAGTTACATTAATGTAAAATTAAGCCAAGGAAAGTAAGCAATGAGTAGCATTTATAGTTCGTTGACTAAAATTGGGACAGATAGGGAGACCATAAGACCTGTATATAAGCTGAATTGTAAGAAAGACAGCAGTACTCGATTGAGACTTAAAGCTGAAGGATTAGTAGAAAAAGATATTGTTCTAGAAGGTTGTGGTTCTAAAGTAAGAGCTTGGACTCCTGCCAACTAAATGGATGCAATTATGAAAATAACAAGAATAATCAATAGCTTGGGTTTTTATTTTTTATTGGTTGGCTGCCAATCAACTTATACTTATCCCCCCCAACAGAAAGAAACATTAACTAATCCTCCTAATGAAGATACTAATATTGAAAAGTTTCTTGTTTTCGACAAGGTTAGCGTGCGTATTTTTAATAAGATTCCATCACTATATAAGATGAAAGGTGAGGAAGTCAGCTATTGGTCTGATAAATGGCTTGAGGTATTTCTTTATGAGAATGGTAGTTATTATTACGATACAGCTGGCTACTTTGAGATCGAAGGTAAACCACGCAAAATTGAAATAACCTCTAATAAAAAAATTTATTACGAAGAATCACTACAAAAATGGAATATTTCAAGTTCTGATACTGAAGATATAGATCTTACAGTTAAGGTAAATAATAAACAGAAGGTACTAACCTCTAAGGTTGTCGAACTTCCGTTCAAGAAAAAAGCGACACAAGGGGACTTAATTGAAACCTTAGGATTCCCTGATCGCAAAAGGACTTATCACGTTTCATGGCCATGCAGCAAAAAAATGAATGGCATTTGGTATTCACCAGGGCCCAGCGCAGTAGGAAAAATTGACCATTGGTTTTATGATGAATACCCACGATTGGTCATAGATGTGAGCTTTGGAGAGGTTAGAGAAATTCATACCATGCCGTATGGAGAAAGATTGACCAATCGTGCCCCTCGCGGTTGCTAATCTGTGATAATTAGTAATTAGTATTGCAAAGTGTGATGCCGTACTAATTATTTAATTTAAGAACTAAACGTTCTGTCGGTGTCGATTATTCCTATTATGTTAAACGGGCGAGTTAGCTATCAAAAATAGCCCTCAAAAGCCCTCAAGCGCTCTTAGCTAAGATTTTGGACGCTTGTTCAAGGCAATTGCTTCCATAACACCTTGTAAGTTTGTGACACTTTCAGAGCGATTTACAGGGCATAAAAAGCAATTTTGATTTGGAAAACGAACCGCACAATGATACCCATTTTTCATACTTTGTGAATTTGAGGTGTCAGATTAGCTATATTTGGGCAAAATTCGGTTCTCTTCGAACTCGTACTTATACGCGAAAACGGAAATGGACAAAAACGTGCCAGCTACTTTACTAAATTAGAAAACCATCCATAACTACAGGTATGACAAATCGCAAAACTGACATGTAGATCTTACAATTTACTTATATAGAGGCTCAGGCTTGTTCAACACTTGGGATTTAACGTTGGCAACGCAACGCTTAATCCTTATCTGTTAGAACAGTACTCAAAGATAGCGACTAACCCGATCCACTTCTTTAAGAGCAATGCTGTCAGCAGCTATTCCAACGTGATTCGCATCCAATGAATACCACCTAACTTCATCAGCCTCTTGAGCTGAAATATCTCCTGTCCAAGCGCTAACAATGAAATAATGGATCAATTGTAGCTCTTTCGTTGGGTGGAACAAGGAACATAAATACTTGTATTCAGTTGGAATAACATTGAGCTCCTCATTTAACTCACGGAACAACGCCTGAATTTGAGTTTCACCGCATTCAATATGACCACCAGGTATAGTAATCAAACCGGGGTCCGTTTCTTTTTGCTCACTACGTTTTTCCAGCAGTACCTCAGAACCATTGAGCATAATAAAAGAGATACATTCATTTACTTCCATCTGTACATTCCCTTGAAAGTTTTAAGCCCAATTAAGGTGTGAGCCACGCGACCACTGCACTTAATTTGGGCACCGTAAACACTGAACTAGACCCAAGTCAAAAATGCCAAGCGTGGGGAATCACTCTTAAATTGTTTGTATGGTTTGTGATTTCCACTGCATTAGATGATAGCTTTCCGCACCATTGCCTACCGTTTCGGTAATGGTAAAACCCTGAGATAAATAGAACTCAGTGGCATTGATATTTTGACTAAGGCACTTGAGGCTTAAGCTTGGATACTGTTGCTTAGCAAGGTCTAGCAGTTTTAATCCAACACCACCACGTAGCTTACGAGGACTAACAAATAGATGGTGAATGAAGCATTCAGGTGCCCAAATTGAGACAAAACCGACAACTTTGTTTGATTCAATTGCCACCCAAATACTTTCGCCCTCTGTATCCCGGTCAAAATCTGATAGGTCAAATTCAACTGTATCCAACCATGTAAAAGTCGCTAGTCGTGATTCTAGATACAGCTTCTCTACAACATTTAAATGATGAGATTGAAATCTTCTTAATTCCATGAACTTACCAACAAACCTAACGCTTATTAGGCGACACATAGTCGTCTTTCATCCTTCGATAGTGCTGTCTTTTTTATATTAAATCAACTGATAGTCAATAAGTTATACCACATGAAGGGAAGTTAGACTGCAAGATGTCTTTTAATGACGAGAATGAACAATTATCAACTCCATCGAATAACTTTTATTAGGAAAAATGCACGCCCCAAAAATGAGTAGAGTATTTAATCTAACCGATTAATGGGGCAAAACCTTATTAGCCCTATGCCCAAAGGTTGTGTGCCTCTACCACTTCGATTTTGACACCAAAACTAGAAATATTAGGCAACGTAGCATTGTGGTGCTCTCGAATTTTAGCCCCACTGGTGTGTTCCTTATCATGAGTTGTATGAGCATCCGAAACCAAAGTTACGGGATAGCCTAAACCTGCTGCTCTGCGAATGGTGGTATCAACGCAAAACTCTGAGGCATAACCACACACAATTAAGCTATCTACATCGAGTTCATTCAAGACACTTTGAAGATTAGTATTCAAGAACGAGTCTGGTGTTGTCTTGCGAACGAAATGATCATTAGTTTGTGTAACTAAACTCGATTGCAATGCCCAGCCAGCGCTTTCGTATTCAATAACAGATTCAGGTTGCTCGTGTTGGATAAAGATAACTGGGACAGACTTAGCACGCGCCAAATTTGTAACCTCATTAATTTTGGTGAGTACGATTTGTGATTCAAATGGTTTAGGTTCTGGATCGAATAGAATCGACTGAACATCAATAACTAATACCGCTGATTTCATTATTTTCCTCCGGTAGGGCTAACGCTCTCTATGCGGCGCTAAGCCGTTATTTATATAGATATAATGCGGTCTTTTGTTTAAGTATTCAATAGGTTAGTGAGCAATTTGAAAAGTTAGAATGCACGGTGAGGCATAATTTTTGAACGTGCTGACTTTGGATAACTTTTTGTAAGGCAAACACACATAAACAGAACATGTATGAGCTTATGCTCTAAACCATAATGGGGCAAAAATGAGCCAGTCGTGACTGACTCAAGAGTGACTGACTCAAGAGAAGCTCTCTTAGTTACTTGATCGGAATATAGATTCCGGTTTTCAAATTCTCAGGTTTAGTTCGTCTTGGGTCTCGATTCAGGTACACCTCAAAGCATGGTTGGTCTCGCAGTTCAAACCCACTGTCTGGTAGCCATTCTAAGAGTAAATAGCTGTATGCTTCAGAGAGCTTCTCGTAAGTACCTTTGTGCAAGGCCTTGGCATATTTGCCACTACCTCTGGAATACAGGACTTCCGTAGACTTGCAATCGACAACGTTTATATTCATCTTTATGTCCTCAAAACTAGTGAGTTGTTGCCTTTTAAAGGCAGGAACTGTTTTTTGATGACGAATATATGATGGTGTACAAGAGAACTGCTTTCGTATCGCCTTATTAAAAGAAGCTTGGTTTTCATAGCCACAAGAAAAAGCAATCTCAGTCATGCTCTCAACCCCATAAACTATACTTCGAGCAGCCCTCTCTAAAAGCAGGCGCTTACGCATCGCATATAGCCCCTCGCCATAATAGGCGCGGAACAGGTGATGAAAATGGTATTTAGAGAAGTAAAATTTTGATAATAGCTCTTCTATTACCATAGGCTGATCAAGGTGAGATTCTAAATACCTCACTATCTTCTCCAACCTGACATGGTTGTTCTGCATTATTTATACATCCATCCTATTTCGACATAGGTAGTGTCCTACACTGCGAGACTCAATGATTTTCCATTATTGCTAATTTGTCTGAAAGTTTAGATTCAAGACCGTTTTGCGAATGATAAGCCCAATACGATCAATCTCTATGATAAATGATCAGACGTTATTGGAAGTGCTCAAACTAAAATGTCCTCCGACAGGGATTGATAAAGTAATCGCGTTTCTGTCGGTGAGGTCACCTTCTATTATCGCAAAACAGACAGCTCAAGATTTATAAAATAATTGTTATGATATCTTATGTGAAATGTTAATGATTACTCCTCGTTTAATAGTTTCACTAAAACTATTAGATGTAAGATTAAATAGGTAAACCACCTAACTGATTGAATCATTGACGGATCCTGTTGATTTTATGATGAGAGAAGGTGGAGCGAGTGAGTAGTCATGTCTCCGAGGTGATAGAAAACAAAGACAGTTTTGAACGCCTGTTTTCGATCAAAATCCCGCGTCGCAAGTGGTTTGGTTGGAAAGGCATTGAACTGCGCTTGGTGTTGGCATTGGCTATGTTATCGATGACAACCATCTTCCTTTCGGTTGTTTCTAGCTTTACTTTTGACGATCTAAACCAACGCCTCGTTGAATTAAAAGAGAGTGAAATCCCCGCCTTAGATAACGCTGCACGCCTCAATGACATGGTGCGTGTGATTATCACGACCTCATCTCAGCTCAGTGACGCTGAATCGAATATAGAACGTAAGCAGGCGATGCTCAAAATTGAAGAGGCCATTTCAGTGATGAATAGCGTTATGGTTCAGTTTCCTGATTATCACGCCTATTTTAAAGATCTTATCGCCCAAGTTAATAATAGTCTGAGCCTGTTGTATCAAAGTGAGATTGAGTCAGAACAACTCAATCAAGAACTTCGTAATTTGCTTGAGGGTTTTTATCCTCTGTTGCAACAAGCCAGTGACTCACTTGACAGTTTGCCTGACCCAGCCAAAGATCAAATCCAATATACTCAGTTGAAATCTCTGCTTTATTATCAATTAGGCTTAGTAGAGAAGCTGTATAACGACTCAAGCTTTAATGAGCTCGATTACACCAGTTACCGTCTAGAACAAGTCGGGGAAGAGTGGTGGAAGCTCTGGGTCAGTGGTGATTTAAGAAGTGATTTTCCTGAGTTAGATCATCAACTCACAGTGATCTATAACCTTGCCTCAAGTGATAGCAGCTTGTATGGGATGAAAAACAAAGCGCTCGATCATCTCTATCAAGAGCAATACTTCCTGCAAAACAGCCGCGAGCATTTGAACCAATTAACCGTGCAGATCGAAAGCAACACTAGCAAGGTGAATAGCAATATTGACCAATCGATTCAGCAGGCGCAGCTGTCTTTACAATCGAACCAACAACTCTCTCTTTTTCTTTCTCTGTTTAGCGTGTTGGCTGCCGCTGCCATTTCGTGGTTCTACGTACGTAAGAGTATTTTAGAAAGGCTTTTACAGCTCAAAGACAACATGTTCGCGATTTCTACCGGCCATTTAGATACCGAAGTTTCTATTCGTGGCAAAGACGAAGTGACGCAAATGGCCAAGTACCTAAAGGTATTCCAGACCACGGGCAAAGTCGTTAAGCAAACCAATCGAAAATTAGAGGCTGAGGTTGAAGAGCGAACCTTAGCCGAAGCCAAGCTACGTGTTACTCAAGATGAACTCATTCAAGCCGGAAAATTAGCCGCGTTGGGACAATTAAGTGTCGGGATCACGCACGAGATCAATCAACCTCTGACCGCAGTAAATAGTCACGTTCGAAGTGCTCAATTATGGTTAGGCAAGCAAAGGCCAGACAGGGCAGAAGAGAACCTGAAAAAGATCGAGGTCTTGTTAGATAAAGTGGCAGCGATAACTCGTCACCTAAAGGCCTTCTCACGTAAGAGCGATGGCAAGATTGATAGCGTAGAACTGGAGAAGGTGATTGGTGATGCGATTGACCTGTTTGAAACCCGACAGAGCGCTGTGTCGATTCTGTATTCGCCCCAAAGTAGCCAGACGGTTCGAGCTAACAGCATTCGCTTAGAACAGGTTCTGGTGAATTTGATCAGCAATGCTCTGGATGCCATCGAATATAGAGAGCAACCAGAGCTCAGCATCTCTACTCAAGAGCATTCGAATACCATTCAGATTTTGGTGATGGACAACGGGTTAGGGATACCTGAAGAGGATATTCCGCATCTGTTTGACCCATTTTATACCCGCAAGACAACAGGTAAGGGGCTTGGGCTCGGTTTGTCTATCGCATACAACATCATAAAAGACTTTGGCGGCTCGATTCACGTGGAATCAGTTGAACACCAAGGCACTACTTTTATCGTCACTCTACCAAAAGGCATAGCCTCATGACTGCAGAAAAACACATAGTTCTTATCGATGATGAAATCGATGTTGTTGAAGCCGTGAGCGAGATGTTGGAGCTAGAAGGGTTTAGCGTTACCACTTTTACCGACCCTAACCTTGGCCTTAAATCGCTCAAAGCAAACAGCCAGTCGGTTGTATTGTGTGATGTACGAATGCCACAGGTGGATGGGCTTACGTTACTGAGTTCCATTCAACATAGAGCCGCTAACGTCCCTGTCTTGTTGATGAGTGGCCATGGCGATATTCCCATGGCGATAGAGGCAATGAAGCTAGGAGCTTTCGACTTTTTAGAAAAACCACTGAATGCTAGTGAGTTGGTAGAGAAGCTCGATTTAGCGTTGGCACAATCTCAGCACAACTGCCCTGCAATTATAGGCGGCGATGAGGAAGCTGAGTTACCGATTGAAACGGTGGTTATTGGCCAATCAAAAGCGATGGATACGATACGCAAGCAAGTGCTCGCACTGTCTCATACTGGTGTTGATACCATCATCAACGGCGAAACAGGAACGGGCAAAGAGGTGATTGCTCGCGCCTTGCATCAATTTAGCCGTCGTAAGGCGAAGCCCTTTGTCGCGATCAACTGTGGCGGCATGACTGAAAGCATTATCGAAAGTGAGTTGTTTGGTCATGAAGCGGGTTCGTTTACCAGTGCCAACAAGAAGCGCATTGGAAAAATAGAACAAGCCAATGGCGGAACTCTGTTCCTTGATGAAATCGAAAGCATGCCAATTGCGGTGCAAATTAAACTGTTGCGCGTCATTCAAGAAAGAATGATTGAGCGCGTTGGTGGTAACGAGTTAATCCCGGTCGATATTGTGGTGGTAGCCGCCAGCAAAGCTGATCTCGCGAGCCTGAGTGAAACGGGGGAGTTCAGAGCCGATCTCTTCTATCGTCTTAATATTGCTAGCTTAAACCTTCCCGCATTGCGTCAACGCAAAGAAGACATTCAGGTGTTATTCCGCCATTTTGTGATTCAAGCGAGTCATAAATACAAGACGCGTCCGTCAACGATTTACCCTGAACAAATACAGCAGCTATGTCGACACGAATGGCCGGGTAACGTGCGTGAATTACGCAATGTCGCCGACCGATTTGTACTTGGTATTGTTGGTGATGGCTTCGATCTTCAATCACCAATTTGTGAAACGTCCGGAGAAGATTTTGCCTTTGAAAAACAGATGGAGCAGTACGAACGAAATGTTCTGACTGAGGCGCTTATTGAAAGCGCTGGCAACATTAACGAGGTATCAAGCAAGCTGAATTTACCGCGTAAAACCCTTTATCGAAAAATGAAGAAACACCAATTGGATAAAGAGAGCTTCAAGGCCTAACTGGTTCATCCATTCGCTTAATAAAAGCACAAGACAACAATGACCCAATTAACTTTTAGTCGAATGGTTAACCGTTTCAAGTGATTGTAATAAAAGGGCTTTAACATTTGGCATAATGCATGCAATTACTACATTGTGGCATACGTTCACATGAGGTTATTCGGTGCTAAGTCAAAATATATATGACAGCTATCTATATATGATAGCTATCCAACACTGAATGATCGAATAAAGGAAGTTAGAAAAATAATTGCTTGTTGCAAGGAGATACAAACATGAAGCAAATACTGAAAGGTTCGATTGCTCTGATACTAGGTGTGAGCTCGATGACGGCATGGGCCGCAGCAGAATCAGCCGACTTAGGTCCTCGTCCCCTCTTTTTAGTGAACAATATGGATGAGAGCCCTTTGAAAACCAAGCTGTTGAGTTGCAGTGAAGGACCTTTTCACCGTAGTGATTTTTCTATTGGACATCGCGGAGCTGCGATGCAGTTTCCTGAGCACACCAAGGAATCCTACTTAGCAGCGATTCAAATGGGCGCGGGCGTAGTGGAGTGCGATGTCACTTTTACTAAAGATAAAGCGTTGGTATGTCGTCACTCGCAAAGTGATCTACACACCACAACCGATGTTTTGGCGCATCCCGATCTCGCTAAGAAGTGCTCAACCCCATTTACACCAGCAAACCCCGCGACAGGCGAAGATGCACAGGTTGAGTGCCGTACTTCTGATTTCACGCTGGCTGAGTTTAAGACGCTCAAAGGTAAAATGGATGGTGCGAACCCAAAAGCCACCACGGTTGAAGAGTACATGAACGGGACTCCAGGTTGGAGAACCGATCTTTACAGCCAAAATGGGACACTGATGACACACGCAGAAAGTGCAGCACTGTTTAAAGAGCACGGCGTGAAGGTCACTCCTGAATTGAAATCAGCAGCGGTAGATATGCCTTTCAATGGATTTAGCCAAGAGATGTATGCGCAGAAGTTGGTGGATGAACTGAAAGAGGCGGGTTTTGAGCCTTCAGAGACTTACCTACAGTCATTCAACTTGGATGATGTGAAGTATTGGATCAATGAAACACCGAAGTTCGGCAAACAAGCGGTTTATCTTGATGACCGTGTTTACGAACAAGCGGACTTTGTCGCGTCTGTTGAAAACATGAAAGAGCTACACGATGCGGGCGTGAATATCATCGCACCACCTCTGTTTGCTTTGGTTGAACTTGATAAGAACAACGAATTAGTGGCGTCTAACTACGCGAAACTGGCTAAGGATGCAGACCTCGACATTATCGCATGGACACTGGAACGTTCTGGCCCGCTAGCGCAAGGTGGTGGTTGGTACTACAAGAGCGTGAAAGACGGCATCAACAATGATGGCGACATGATGAAAATGCTTGATGTGCTGGCACAAGATGTGGGTGTGATGGGCGTATTCAGCGATTGGCCTGCAACGGTAACTTATTACGCTAACTGCATGGACAGCGACGCATAGGCGATTCTGAGAGCGCTGTTACGTCGCTAATTATAGCGTTTGTATAGAGAGCGCTTAGCCAAAGAATAATAAGAGAAAAAGCAGTGAACCAAAGAGCCTTCGGGCTCTTTTTTTTACCACTGAAATTGGTGGGACAGAAATGACCCAAATGATTGGTTTTGAGTTGGACACTTATGACTCAAAAGTAATTTGAAAGTTTGGAGTTTTATTTAAGTCTTTGAAATTAAAGATATAAAAAGGTGGCACAAAGGCTGCAGTAGCTAAGGTGACTTTCAACAATAAGTAAAAGTAAGGTTTGAATATGAAAATCAGTGTTAAAGGACTGTTAATCGCTAGCTCATTACTACTTCCTTCAATGGCTATGGCAAGCGACTGCTCTAGCCGTGGTGTGTTAGACGATCGATACTGTGATGAAAACCAAGATTTGGTGGCCGATTCACCAAAGAACCCAGACGAGTGGAATGACCCAAGTACGCTTGTGTTTACTTACACGCCTGTAGAAGACCCTGCGTTGTACAAAGATGCGTTTGCGGATTTCCAAGCTCACTTAAGTAAAATCACAGGTAAGCGAGTGATTTACTACACAGTTCACTCGAACTCTGCGCAAGTAGAAGCGATGCGTTCTGGTCGACTGCACGTTGCAGGTTTCTCTACGGGCCCAACAGGCTACGCAGTTAACTTAGCAGGTTACGTTCCAATTGCGGTGAAAGGCGATGAGTCTGGCTTCCAAGGTTACAACCTAATCACGATTGTGCGTAAAGACAGCGGCATTAACAAGATGTCTGATCTGAAAGGCAAAAAGGTTGCACACACTTCTGCATCTTCCAACTCTGGCAACCTAGCTCCACGTGCGTTATTCCCAGCGAAAGGTTTAGTGCCAGATGAAGATTACAAAGTGCTTTACTCAGGTAAGCATGACCAATCGATTCTAGGCGTCTTCAATGGAGATTATGACGCAGCACCTGTGGCATCGGACGTGTACGATCGTATGGTAGCAGCAGGTCGTGTTGACGATTCTGAACTGAAGATCATCTACCGTAGCCCACGCTTCCCAACGTCTGCGTTTGGCTATGCTTACAACCTAAAACCAGAACTGGTTGAGAAGATCAACGAAGCTTTCTTTAGCTACCGCTTTACACCAGAAATGAGCGCATCGTTTAAAGGTGCCGACCGTTTCTCGCCAATCAGCTACAAAGAAGAGTGGGATGTGATTCGTGATATCGCTCATGCGACAGGTACGGCTTACACCAAAACTGGCTTGAAGAAATTGGCTGAAAAAGATGCGGCTAAACGAGCAAAGAAAAAAGCCGCTGAGCTAGCAAAACAAGCAAACAACGGCTAGTTCTTTTTTATTAGAAGACTAAGTTTTAGAAAGACTTAGTTCTTTAAAAACACCTACTTCAACTAAATATCTATGCCCTCGCGGGTAGGGCATAGATCATTCTAAAATTCGCACAAGGAAATGCAGTATGGCCGTAGCAAGCTATGAAGGAATAAAGATAAACAACCTTTTCCACGAATACGTGGCAGGCAAGCCAATCCTTAAAGGCATTAATATTGATATCGATGAGCCAGGCATCATCGCGATCATTGGTCCATCTGGTACCGGTAAAAGTACGCTTCTGCGCTGTATCAACCGACTCAACGATCCAAGCCAAGGTGAGATCATATTTGATGGCGCAGACCTGACTCAACTAAAAGGCCAAGCGCTACGTAAACAACGTCGACACATCGGCATGGTGTTCCAAGAATATAACCTCGTCGAACGTTTAACGGTTATCGAGAACGTGTTAAGTGGCCGTTTGGGTTACATGACCGCTTGGAATGCATGGCGTCGTAATTACTCTGCGCAAGACTTAGCAAAAGCGTTCGAGTTACTTGAATTTGTAGGCCTACAAGATTTTTCCAACCAACGTGCCGACAGTTTATCGGGCGGCCAAAGACAGCGTGTCGGTATCGCTCGCGCCGTTATGCAAGACCCATATATCTTATTGGCGGATGAACCGACTTCATCACTCGACCCGAAAACCGCGGTTGAGATCATGGAGTTGATGGAGACATTCGCAGAACAGAAAAACATTCCCGTGTTGGTTAACATCCACGATGTGAACTTAGCCAAGCGTTATGCCAAGCGCATCATCGGCATGTGTAACGGTAAAGTTCATTATGACGGCAGCCCTGAAGGGATCTCAGAAGAAGATCTAAAAATCATTTACGGGGGTGAGTCATGGCTGGATTAACCCCAAGTTCATCGCCAAGCGTACCGTCAAACCAGTCGCCAACGAAGCATGAAAATCCGTTCAAAACCTCATGGACTAACCGTGCAATTATCGCTGCGATAGTTGCTTATCTGTTTTACAGTTTCTCGACGTTAGGGCTGACCCTCGATCGTTTGATCATCGGTTTTGGTGAAAGTGAGCGGTTACTATCAAGAATGTTCCCGCCAGATTTCTCGCGTACTAATCTACTGCTAAGTGGCTTAGCGGAGAGCTTACAGATAGCGATCATTTCGAGTTTCTTCGGCATCATCATTTCACTGTTTCTTGGCTTACTGGCCGCACGAAACATGATGCCTTCGATTGTATCGACACCTATTCGTGGCTTCATCGCACTGTGTCGCTCTTTCCACCCAGTGATCATTGCCATTCTATTTGTGAAAGCGGTGGGTTTCGGTGCCCTTGCTGGGATCCTGACTTTGGTATTCGCATCGATTGGTTTTATTGCCAAGCTTTTCGCTGAAGCCATTGAAGAGATCTCTTTTAAACCGGTTGAAGCGATTAAAGCAACGGGGGCGAGCTTTGTCAGCGTCATTCTGTACGCGGTTATGCCACAGGTATTTACTCGTTTCATTGGCTTTGCTAGTTACCAGCTTGATTCAAATCTACGTAATTCAACCATGGTTGGCATCGTGGGTGCGGGTGGTCTTGGCGGTACGCTTTTCTCAGCATTCCAACGTTTTGATTACGACTTCGTTGCCGCTATTTTGATCACCATTATCGCATTGATTCTTGTGGGTGAATTTCTTTCCAACATTGTTAGGAGAATCTTCTAATGACAACTGCATCTATCGATAAAGAGTGGCAGCGCTTTACACCAAACGAACGCGTGGCTCGATTTGCCGTTTACCTGAGCTTAGTGTGTGCGATTGTTTGGTCTTGGCAAACCGTTGAAGTGATTCCTGAGTTCCTATACGACGCACCAGCGCAGTTTGCTGACATGTTCGAACGAATGGTGCCAATGGATTACGCGTTCTATCCTGAGTCGATTCACGCAGCGATGATTGAGACACTGCATATCGCGACGTTAGGTACCTTGTTTACCTTGGTATTTGCGATCCCTTTGGCACTGATGAACGCGCCAAATATCACTCCGAATAAAGCCTTGAACTGGATTGCTCAATTCTTTCTCGTGTCTTCACGTTCTGTGAACTCATTGGTTTGGGCATTGCTGTTCATCGCACTGTTTGGCCCCGGTGTTCTCGCAGGCATTATGGCAATTGCCATTCGTAGTATCGGCTTTGTAGGGAAGCTGTTAGCGGAAGCAATTGCTGAAGTGAACATGGGGCCTATTGAAGCTTTACGCGCGACAGGCGCTTCTTGGATGAGCGTTTTACTTAAAGGGTATTGGCCACAAGTGATGCCCGCATTCTATTCCATCGTATTGTTCCGTTGGGACATCAATGTGCGTGAATCTGCGGTATTGGGGTTAGTAGGCGCTGGTGGTATTGGCGTGGTGCTAAACGATGCGCAGAACCTTTTTGAGTGGCAAAAAGTTTCGATGGTATTAGTGAGTATCTTCGCAGTGGTTATCGTTGCAGAAGCAGTGGTGATCCACATCCGTAACAAACTCATATAAACATATGGTGCAATGCAGCGTGTTTTGTGTGATGTGTCAAAGTTAAGAGCTTATCTAGCATTTTGAAGCTCAAACGACCCTAGGTACTTCGGTCTACCTAGCGGTCGTTTTTTTATGTTGTTTGAATGGGCAGAAAGCTTGTTTAGACAGGGATGGTTAGCTTTTCGCTGTCTCAATTTTAAGCCTCAGAAGTGCATCCACAAATTCTGCAAACCCATAGCCACCCGGCTGCGACATCACCTGACTTGGATGATGATCTAACTTATCCCAATAATGCTTAATGTTTGCCACGCCAACGGTGAGTGGTAGTGATTCGAACATCTGTTGATCATTCATTGAATCGCCGACATAACACGCTTGCTTGTGGATTTGTTCAAGCGATAGGCCTTTATCAGCCAGGAAACGGTGCACGGCGTTTTTCTTTGAGTGTTCGCCATACCAAGCATTGATATGAATCGAACTTGCCGTCGCGTGTGCGCCTAAAGCGTGTATTCTTTCGAGTACCGCTTGAACAGTTTCAGGGTCAACAGGTTCACGGTTTTGGCCGATATCAATCGCGACCTCACACAAGCGGTAAGATTGGTCCAGAGTTAGGGATAGATCTGGGTAACTCGCCAAGATCGCTTCAACTTGTTGTTTTAGCTTGGTTTGGCTCTGGCGCACTTGCTCTAGTGGTGTTTCCGATGAAAGCTGTAATGCACCATCTTGTTTCTCTAATAAGAAGGCGCCGTTCTCTCCAAGCACAGCATCGACAGGCCAAAGCTGCGCAATATGGTCACACCAACCAGCACAGGCTCCCGTTACTGCGACCACTTTGATTCCATTGTCTCTCAGCTTTTGTAACGCAATCAGGGTTTCTGGAGGGAGTGAACCTTGCCAAGTGAGCGTGTCATCGACGTCGGTTAATACCCAGTTGATGTGTTGCCAGTCATTACCTAGTTGGTGTTCCATCCTCAAACTCACTTATTCGGGTTTATTGTGTTGCGTGGAGTGCTCAGTTCGTCGTAAAGCGTCTTTCACTCAGTGTTACTAAGTGTCGTTAATTAATGCTTAACCGTGTTTAGAAAACACAATGTTTAGCAAAATCACCGGCTTCATTGGCAGTCCAGTCGCCTTTCGGCTTTTCTTTCATATCTGTACACCAAGCTTCACTGCCCACTTCTGTACAGGCCATAAGTTGAGTCGCGAGAAATAGAATTAATGCAATTTTTTTCATAATAAACATTCCTTTCTTGTTTAAATTCTTGCTTATAACTGTATCAAATACTACTAGGGCGTGTTGACCTTTCGTGGTTAAATTTTGTTCGAGATAAAAGCGTTTT
>NZ_JBFSTC010000031.1:0-51090 GCF_041466605.1 Vibrio sp. 10N.247.310.17
CAAGAGTATGGCTTGCACTCGCTTTACTCTGCCGCGCAGCGGCTTCGTTCAACAAACTGTTCAAAATTGATTCTCAACGCGTGGCATTTTTACTGTGCGTTGGCTTAAGTGATTAAGGTGGTTGCTGCAGCTTCAGTATTGCGTTGCTCACCCCTTAATAGGGCGTGATACAGATAGAGGTGGCCATGTGAGAGATAGCATCTTTTCTTTAGTCTTTTTGAGAAGAAATAATGAGATTTCGTTGGGGAAGTGGATAAAATTCTTACTCTTAGAAATATACCTTGGTGAGCAGTTGCTTGAAATGATTTCCACTACTGCTGCTTATAATGAAGATGATCAATACGAAAAAACAGGTCAGGTTCAATTTGGTGACTCTCTAAATGGGTGGTCTAAACCCCTCGTTTACTACATCCCTTCAACTATGATTAATAAGTGGCTTTGTTCATCCATTCTTGAACTATTGGAATATAAATACGTCGCTCACTACCAGTTACTTACATCTAGAGACGATGTAGCAGATATTGAAAATTGCTATGGCTTAAATCATGATAACATTCATCAACTTACAGAGCTCAAGCTAGCTTATAATAGCATTTGGGTAACTATGAATATTATCGTTGATGTTGTTGTTTACTTGGTTACGAAAAATCTCTCAGCAACATTGGCAACGGGTGCGTTTATAGAGTTTATACGTAGATTTAAGTGGTAAGTATTTGTATGAAAAGCAATCTAAGAGGGATTCTCAACGCTTGGCTTTCTTGCTTTTACTTCAATTTTAGTGGTTACGGTAAAATGCTTTAGGTAGGGTGGTACCTTATTGGGCGTTAGAAAGCTTAGGAGGCTATTTTGGCAAGTATAGGTCAAGTCCGAGGTGCATTACTTGAAGAGTCAGTTTTGCATTTGTTGGGAAAAGTTGGTTACAAGATTATCAGAGAAAGACATGATTCAATTGATCCTAGTGATTTAAGATTGAATAGGGCGGGAATGGAAGTCCAAGGACGTGGTGCTTGGCACCAAATCGATGGTTTGGTAGAGCAATATCATACACCAGCATTCATATATCCGTTGCGTTTGCTCGTTGAGGCTAAGTGTTACCCTAGTGACCCTGTGGGAATTGGTATTGTAAGGAATGCTTTAGGCGTGCAAAAAGATATTGAAGAAAATTACTTCACGAAACATCTAGAACCTTCTGATACTAGCTCAATAAGGTTTAATTATCAGTCAGCGATATTCAGTTCTTCCTCATATACAAAGCCTGCAATGGAATATGCTCTTGCACATCAAATATTCTTAATTGAATATAAGTCGATCGCGATAATTCAGCCTTTGATCGAGGCAATAAACTCGTGCGAGCTAAGTCATTTTGCAGCTGGTCAGCAAGTCAATTTAAGAAGACTTAGAGAAGATTTTCACGGCTTAATCAACGGTACGTTGCAAGTTGATAGTGCGCAGACTATCAGTATTGATGGACGAGAGCATGTTAGAGCCGCTATTAACGGATTGCAGCAAATTCGTGGATCGTATTTTGGCATGCTTCAAGGTCGATGGCCGATGCATTTACTTACTGACAACGAGTTAACATCAGAACAATTTAGTCAGGACACAATAAGATGTGAATTGCACGGTGATGTGGATGGTTGGACGTTTAGTCCTTCTGGAATAGTTGACCGTAATGATCCAAGGTGGTTTGAGCTTCAATTTCATTTACCCCCGCAACTTGTTTTTAAGATGGAATCGCAATGGGGTGATCGTCGGAGAGTCGCACAAACCAAGTCTGAGAATTTTTCGTCTATCTCGTTATCCGGAAAGATTGGGGGATTTGGAGAAACGTGCGTCTAGAATTAGATGAAGATTGGTTGAGGCGTTATTTATTGTCGACCGCTTTCTAACAAATAAGGATTAAGGTGTTGCGTAGCCAACACTAAATCCCGAGTGTTGAACAAGCCCGAAGCCACTTTATTAAGTAAATTGTACGATTGTATCTGAAGGGCACATCGCTTTGAGGCTTTTCTCAAGGCGAGCGAGGCTAAGATAAGGTTGCGATAGCAATCTTATCAGCCAGTTAGCCATTTTTCGTTTCTTTCGTCGTCACATCTCCTCTGTTTTCGTTGATGCCATTCTCCTTATTATCAATGCCTTTCGGCTACATGGGTCGGCTTACTCCAACGCACGCCATCTCATGTGCACAGCAAGGGCATATTCTTATCGCTTTGCTCCTTATCGGGGCGGTGAGTGGCGGCATCCTATAGACCAAGCTCAATAACAGCAGTTGAAGTCGAACTCTTAAGGCGTGTGCTTGACCACGTAAAAATCCGTAGTCTCTTACTCGCTGTAACCCTTTGGGCAGCACGTGTTGCAAAATAAGCAGCAAGAACTTGAGAGTCGGAAAGGTGCGTGTTCGCCATGCTTTGGTTTGGCTCTCTTTATAGCGGAAGGTGACGGTATCGTCGGTGATATGGATGATGTCTTCATCAGGCAACACACCATTTAGGTACCACATAAGTGTGGTAGATCCTCGGTAGGAGGAGTCTATGTCATTCGTTATATGTCTTATTGAAAGTTGCGTCACAATGCGCAACGCGCTACACTTTTCGTATGATTAAATCATTTAAGCACAAAGGTCTTAAAAAGTTTTTTGAGACTGGCAGTAAAGCGGGCATCCAAGCGAAACATGATCGCAAGTTGAGAATGCAATTAGCCGCGATAGATACTGCAACTATTATTGATGATGTTGATTTGCCGGGCTTCAAACTTCATCCTCTGAAAGGGGATAGAGATGGAATTTGGTCAATTACAGTAAATGGTAACTGGCGTGTTACTTTCGAATTTATCGATGGTAATGCTTACATTTTAAATTACGAGGATTACCATTAATGGCTATGTACAACCCCCCACATCCAGGTGAGTTTATCCATGACGTTTATATGGAACCATTTGGCTATAGTTGTCGTTTTGTGGCTAAACAACTTGATGTTGCTGCTTCAACTCTAAATCGAGTGATAAAGGGTAAGAGTTCAATTTCACCTGAAATGGCATTACGTCTTTCAAAATCACTAGGTCGTACGCCTGAAAGTTGGCTAACAATGCAAGATAATTACGATCTATGGCAAGCAAAACAAAACGTGAATCTAACTAAGGTGCACACGATCAATTTTGCTACGACGTAGTAAAATATAACAAACAAGGATTAAGGTGTTGCGTAGCCAACACTAAATCCCTAGTGTTGAACAAGCCCGAAGCCACTTTATTAAGTAAATTGTACGATTGCATTTGAAGAGCACATCGCTTTTAGGCTTTTCTCAAGGCGAGCGAGGTCAAGATAAGGTTGCGATAGCAATCTTATCAACCAGTTAGCTGTTTTTCGTTTCTTTCGTCGTCACATCTCCTCTGTTTTCGTCAATGCCATTCTCCTTATTATCAAATGCCTTTCGGCTAGGTGGGGCGGCTCACCCCAACGCACGAAAAGCTAGCATTCATAATGCGGGCATCGTGCCCCAATTTATTGAGTGTTCTTGCCCAATAATGTGCACCACCACACGCTTCAATGCCTATATGCACGAGTGGTATATCTGCTATTGTAGTCAGTAATTTAGAGCGGGTTACTGACTTATGAAGTAAGACCTTACCATTTTGGTCTACGGCATGAAGACTAAAGTGGTTTTTAGCTAGGTCGATACCGCAGAAATAAGAATAATCAGACATGCTGCCTCCGATGCATTTAAGTACCACATAAGTGTGGCAGATCCTCGGAAGGGGGAATCCATGTCATTCGTTATGTCTCAACGGGTATTGTGACTTTGATAGGAAAACCTCTATGGGTAGAGAGAAAGAAGAAATGATGCGGCAGGAAGAGCTGCAGCCGATGTATGACTGGATCGAAGAAAACTATGGTGATGACGCTGGTGAAGAAGGATCAGACGAATGGGAGGAAGCGGTATTAGCTTTCGAGGTATATTGTGAGGATCGATCTCGATATGAAGAAGAGTGGTATAGGCACGATGAATTGGAATGGTATATTTATAGCCAATCTCAAATTGGAATGTTTAATACTCAAATACAGAGTGTTAAAGCTCTTCTAAATGTCCAAGTCTATAATGAAACTCAATTTAGCCTGTTAGTGATGTTGCATGGTCATACTGTAGCTTCGCTTGAGTCGTATTTAGCATCCAAGTTCATTCAAAATGTAACTAACTCTCAAGAGTTGATACGAAAATTGGTAGAGACTGACCCAACGTTCTCAAAAATGAAGTTTACTCTGAAAGAGATATACGAAAAACAAGAGAGTTTAAAACTAACAGTGGCAACTTATCTAAAGGATCTTATATTCCATGATCTGAAGAAGGTTAAGCCGATGTTCAAAGATGTATTAGGTTGTGATTTTGGTGATATTTCATGGTTATTTTCAGCGGTAAACCTTCGCCACCACTGTGTACATCGAGCTGGTTTAGACAAAGAGGGTAATCGAATAGCCATATCAGTTGAATCAGTAAAGCTGTTGGTCGAAAAGTCTGAGTTACTTGTAAATTCTATTGAAAATCAGCTTTCTAAGCTTGAACAAGCAGAGTTTTGGTAAGACAGAGACATAACAAATAAGGATTAAGGTGTTGCGCAGCCAACACTAAATCCCGCGTGTTGAACAAGCCCGAAGCCACTTTATTAAGTAAATTGTACGATCGGATTTGAAGGGCACTTCGCCTTGAGATTTTATCAAGGTGAACGGCTAAGGTGTGGCATTTTAAGTTCCTATTGGGTTTTGTGTCTAAAGTGTGTGCCTTTAGGGTGAGTGTGCGTTATCCGCCACTTAGTAAGGTTTTATAAGTCATGAACTCGCTCGAAACTCTAGCTAGAAGATTTGATGTTTCTTTAATCGGCTTGTTTTATATCGGCTTAGTTAAATTTTACGAGGCAATTATGAAGTCTAGACAATGTCCCAAGTGTCGGAAAAATGTGGCATGTAGCTGGTTTTTCTTTAGTTCTCATTGGACTAAGTATCGTTGTATTGGATGTGGTTCGCTGATGAAATGGAGTCGTAGGCGAACCTATCTAGGAGCTGTTTCCGGTGGCTTCGCTGGTCCGTTTGTCATTTCAACACAATCTATTATCCCATCTACTTTTCTTAGAATCTCGATCGCGATTGTTTTTGCAATAGTTTTAGCCATTTTTGTGAATAAGCAGATTGAGTACATCGACGAAACTGAGTCATAACAAACGACTATGGCGTCAATGGCTATTTAGGCGCTATTCCTGTTTTATAGACCATCACTTTTTAGCTTTAAAGCTAAAGCCCTATAAGTTTTCTACTGCCACAACGCCAGCAGAAACACAAAAAGACCAATCCCAAGCGTGACCTTTAGAAGTAAGCCAAGAGGGGCACCACCTTTTGGCGCTTTATTGCAACATCCCATCATTGATTCCTAATTTGTCGTGAATGTCATATCACCTTAAACCTTTCCCTTACGGTAAGGTCAATGCTTTATTAGTCATATAATCTGGAATCCGAAAAACAAAAAAGCGAACCGTTCGGTTCGCCTTTTGTTATGTTGTTCTGCTTAGCGCCGCTACGAATTAGTCTTCGTAGTTGTCGATGCTTGGGCAAGAACAGATTAGGTTACGGTCGCCGTATACGTTATCTACACGGTTAACAGTAGGCCAGTACTTCGAGTTCTTGGTTGCTTTCGATGGGAAGCAAGCCAGTTCGCGAGAGTAAGGGCGATCCCATTCTGCGCCTGAAAGGTCAACTTGTGTGTGCGGTGCGTTCACTAGAGGGTTGTTGTCTAGTGGCCATTCACCCGCTTTCACTGCTGCCATTTCGTGACGGATTGCGATCATCGCTTCACAGAAACGGTCTAGCTCTTCTAAATCTTCAGATTCAGTTGGCTCTACCATTAGTGTGCCAGCTACAGGGAAAGACATAGTAGGCGCGTGGAAACCGAAGTCCATTAAACGCTTAGCAATATCTTCTTCGCTGATACCTGTATCTTCCTTAAGTGGACGAATATCGATAATACATTCGTGCGCTACGCGGCCGTTAGTGCCACGGTAAAGAACAGGGTAGTGAGGACGTAGTTTTTCCATCACGTAGTTCGCGTTCAGAATCGCTACTTTAGTCGCGTCTGTTAGACCAGGTTCGCCCATCATTGCGATGTAAGCCCAAGAGATAGGTAGAATTGAAGCACTGCCTAAATCTGCTGCTGATACCGCGTAGTCAGAACCTTGTACACCGTTTTCGATGTGACCGGGTAGGAAAGGTGCTAGGTGCGATTTAACGCCGATAGGACCCATACCCGGACCGCCACCACCGTGTGGGATACAGAATGTTTTGTGTAGGTTCAAGTGAGATACGTCTGAACCGATGAAGCCAGGTGAAGTTAGACCTACTTGAGCGTTCATGTTCGCGCCGTCTAGGTAAACCTGACCGCCCGCTGCGTGTACTTGTTCACACACTTCTTTCACTTGCTCTTCGTATACGCCGTGCGTAGAAGGGTAAGTGATCATGATGCTTGATAGGTTTTCTTTGTGCTTCTCGATTTTCGCTGCTAGGTCTGTCATGTCGATGTTGCCATCTTCATCACACTTAACAACCACAACCTTCATTGACACCATTGATGCTGTTGCAGGGTTAGTACCGTGCGCAGAGCTTGGAATCAGACAAACGTTACGGTGAGCTTCACCGCGGCTTGCGTGGTAGCGTTGAATCGCGATTAGACCTGCGTATTCGCCAGATGCACCAGAGTTAGGCTGTAGTGAGAAATCGTCGTAACCGGTAATTTCACAAAGCTTCTCTTTAAGATCTTTCGCTAGCGCTGTGTAACCTGCTGCTTGATCAAGAGGTGCGAATGGGTGAATAGAACCAAACTCAGGCCATGTTACTGGGATCATCTCAGCAGCAGCGTTCAGCTTCATCGTACAGCTGCCCAGTGGGATCATGCCGTGCGTTAGTGAGAAGTCTTTGTTCTCAAGCTGTTTTAGGTAACGCATCATTTGCGTTTCGCTGTGGTGCGTATTGAATACTGGGTGAGTTAGGAACTCTGATTCACGACGGCAGTTTTCTGGAATTGCTGCAAACTCGTTTGATGCAATGTCAGAAGATAGTACTTGAACGTCTTCTTTCACGTCGAAGATTGCGAACAGTGCGTTCACGTCGTCGATTGTTGTTGTTTCATCTAGGCTGATACCAATCTTACCAACAAGTCGGCGAAGGTTGATGTCTGCTGCTTGCGCTTTCGCGTACAGTGCATCTGTCTTGTCTTCTGTGTTCAGCGTGATGGTATCAAAGAAGCTGTTGTTCGTTAGTTCGTAACCCGATTTAGTCAGGCCAGCCGCTAGGATAGCTGTCATGTGGTGTGTACGACGAGCAATAGTACGTAGGCCTTCTGCACCGTGGTAAACCGCGTAGAACGACGCCATGTTTGCTAAAAGTGCTTGAGCTGTACAGATGTTCGATGTCGCTTTCTCGCGGCGGATGTGTTGCTCACGAGTTTGCATTGCCATACGTAGCGCTTGGTTACCGTGAGTATCGATAGATACACCGATTACACGACCTGGCATTGTACGCTTATGTTTTTCACGAGTACCCATGAATGCAGCGTGTGGACCACCGTAACCCATAGGAACGCCGAAACGTTGCGCTGAACCGATGACTACGTCTGCGCCCATTTCGCCCGCAGGCTTAAGTAGAGCGGAAGCAAGTAGGTCAGTTGCAACGGTTACAAGAGTCTTGTTAGCTTGAGCTTTCGCAATGATGTCTGTTAGGTCACGAACTTCACCCGTTGTACTTGGGTATTGAAGAAGCGCACCAAATACGTTTTGCTCTGGAAGTGTTTCAAGAGCACCAACCATTACTTCAAAACCGATGTACTCAGCACGAGTTTTAACAACTTCTAGTGTTTGAGGGTGAACATCGTCAGCAACGAAGAATACTTTGCTCTTGCTTTTGCCAGCACGCTTACACAGAGTCATTGCTTCGCCAGCCGCTGTCGCTTCATCAAGAAGGGATGCGTTCGCGATTTCCATACCGGTTAGGTCCATTACCATTTGTTGGTAATTGAGTAGAGCTTCAAGACGACCTTGAGAAATCTCTGGTTGGTATGGTGTGTAAGCTGTGTACCAGCCGGGGTTCTCTAAAACGTTACGTAGAATAACGTTTGGAGTGAATGTGTTGTAGTAGCCTTGGCCAATGAAAGTACGTTTCACTTGGTTTAGGTTAGCGATCTCTTTAAGAGAGGTCAGCATGTCCATCTCGCTCAGTGGCGCAGCAAGTGTCATTGGTTTTTCAAGACGGATTTGTGCAGGAACCGTTTCGTCGATCAGTGCGTCTAGGCTAGTCGCGTTGATCGCTTCAAGCATTTTTTGCTGGTCTGCTTTATTAGGGCCGTTATGACGAGCAACAAACTCGTTTTGCGTACCCAAGTCTTTCAGTAATTGGCTTTGAAGTAATTCAGTCATGATATGTTCTACTTTCTCTCTGGAGCCGTGAGCTAGCCCCTAAAATTAAGCTGCTCCAAAGAGCAGCTTTATCGTAATGAGGTTACCTATTAGTCTTCTTCTACAGAGCTTAGGTATTCTTCCGCATCTTTAAGGTTGTTTAGTTCAGACGCATCAGACATCTTCACTTTAACAATCCAACCGCCTTCATAAGGTTCTTCGTTGATTAGCTCTGGGCTATCTTCTAATTCTTCGTTGATTTCTACAATTTCGCCAGAGATTGGTGCGTAGATATCAGAAGCTGCTTTCACTGATTCAACCAGAGAGAAGCTTTCGCCAGCTTCAATTTCGTCTTCAGTGTCTGGCAGGTCAACAAACACAACGTCACCTAGTAGCTCTTGAGCGTGCTCAGAAATACCAATAGTTACAGTACCGTCTCCGTTGTCTTTAACCCACTCGTGGCTGTCTGCAAACTTTAGTGTATTGTCCATTGCTTATTCTCCAAAAATTTATGAGGTTTTAATTTAAATCTTAAAATTGGTTTAACGGTAAAGAGGGAAGCGTTTGCAAAGCTCTTTAACTTGCTTGCGAACACGTTGCTCAACTTCAGCATTGCCTTCAGGGCTTTCAACTAAGCCATCAAGTACATCGCCGATCCATTCACCGATAAGTTTGAATTCTTCAGTGCCAAAACCACGACTGGTTCCAGCTGGCGTGCCTAAACGGATACCAGAAGTAATCATAGGCTTCTCTGTATCGAATGGTATGCCATTTTTGTTACATGTGATCCCTGCACGCTCTAATGCTTCTTCAGTTACGTTACCTTTCAAGCCTTTAGGGCGAAGGTCAACCAGCATTAGATGTGTGTCTGTACCGCCAGTCACAATGTCACAACCGCGAGTTTGCAACACTTCAGCGAGAACTTTTGCGTTGTCGATCACTGAATCAATATAAGTATTAAATTCTGGGCCAAGTGCTTCGCCAAACGCCACTGCTTTAGCCGCGATAACGTGCATTAGTGGGCCGCCTTGAAGGCCAGGGAACACTGCAGAGTTGATCTTTTTGTTGATGTCTTCGTGGTTCGTAAGAATCATGCCGCCGCGTGGGCCACGAAGTGTTTTGTGCGTTGTTGTGGTAACAACGTGTGCGTGTGGTAGTGGGCTAGGGTGAGCACCTGTCGCGATAAGACCCGCGATGTGTGCCATATCGACCATTAGGATAGCGCCAACTTCGTCAGCAATTTCGCGGAACTTAGCGAAATCAATAACGCGTGGGATAGCACTACCACCTGCAATAATCATTTTAGGTTGGCTTTCGACAGCTAATGCGCGAACTGCTTCGTAATCGATTTCAAGTGTGTCGCGGTCTACGCCATATTGAACTGCGTTGAACCACTTACCAGACATTGCAGGACGTGCACCGTGTGTGAGGTGACCACCAGCATCTAAAGACATACCAAGGATTGTGTCGCCGGGTTGAAGTAGGGCAAGTTTTACTGCACCGTTTGCTTGAGCGCCAGAGTGAGGCTGCACGTTTACGTACTCACATTTGAACAGCTGTTTAGCACGTTCAATTGCGATAGCTTCAACGGTATCTACGTGCTCACAACCACCGTAGTAGCGACGGCCTGGATAGCCTTCTGCGTATTTGTTGGTTAGGCAAGTGCCTTGAGCTTGCATTACTGCTTTAGAAACGATGTTCTCAGAAGCAATAAGTTCGATTTGTTCGTTTTGACGAGTGTTCTCTGCTTGGATTCCAGCAAATACGGCGTCGTCAGTGCCTGATAGGTTCGTAGAGAAAAAACTGTCTAAGCTGTGGTTTTGGTAAGCGTTCATTGTCGAGACCTTTCATTAAGCTAATGGTGATTGTTTTTATAGTCCATTAGGTCTTACGTTGATTTCTGCATCGGTATCGTTTGCGCTATATAGGTACAGACATACGTTGATTGCGTATTAAATATACTCTTACAGCGTCTAAGCGATCGTTGTAGGGTCAATGCAGCACGAATTGGTTCCCAAAAAATCGGGTAAAAAACAGCTCTTACAAATGTTAAATCTATCATTTGCGGCAAGCCGAAGTAGCATCCCTTCATCTAACAAGTCGATAACATAGCTCCGTTAAAATCAATTTTCAACAAAAATTTCCAATAGGAAACAGATTTTCTTGTTTTGCTACGGGGAGCACGCTTTATTTCTCTGTGTGCTCTTTAATCAACAAAGCGCTTTATGCAACAATGAAATTAATAGACAGGAAGTAAAAAATTAGTGAGGGACCTATGTCAGAAGACATTTATGATGAGTACCCATCTCTAACGTTGGCGAAGGAAACGTTAGACCAGAATATTGAACCACTTAGGCTTGGCCAGCGCATTAAAGACATCCGCGGTAAGCTTGGGATCACGCTAGAAGAAGCAAGCCAAAGAACAGGCTTGGCGCGTTCTACGCTCAGTAAAATAGAGAATGAACAGATCTCTCCGACCTTTCAAGCGATGCAGAAATTGGCTATGGGGTTGCAGATAAATATGCCGCAACTCTTTGAACCACCAAGAAAAAAAGTCGCTACAGGACGTCGTGATTTAACCAAAGTAGGCCAAGGTAAACCACACCCAACACCCACTTATGAACACGAATTGCTTGCCACAGAGCTCTCTAATAAGAAGATGATGCCGTTTAAGAGTCGAGTGAGAGCTCGTACTTTTGAAGAGTATAACGATTGGGTGCGCCACGATGGTGAAGAGTTCTTAATGATCATATCGGGTGATGTGATGTTCTACTCAGAATTCTACGAACCCGTGCCAATGAGTGAAGGCGATAGCATGTATTACGATGCGAATATGGGTCATATGCTGATTTCAACTAGTGCTGAAGATGCACTCATTCTGTGGGTGACTGCAAAATAACTGTAGGTCACAGCAAAATAAGCTAACAAGTTTTGAATTTCTTATAGTGGATGCAAACGTTTGCTTTTGTTTTGAACGTTAGCTAATAGACGCGATATTGATGCGAAAATCATCAATATCGCGTTTTTGCATGTACCGAACAATTGTTTTTAAATTGTTAAATGTCACATTTTGAGCTGTTTGACTATTGTTAAGGGTGTAAAACTGACGCAGGCTTGTTTATTATAGTGAACATGGTTTACTCATGTTGATTGAAGTTTACTGAAGTGAATTCTTAGAAAGTGAGTTGTATGGGTTCTGTACAGTTATTCATAATTTATAGAGCCAACGATATAAGCCTATATAAAGGACATCACTTTTTACTATCTACTGTTTCTAACGTTAACCAGTATCGTTAGAGGCGACTCTAAATAGAGATATAAGCGGCAGACTCGATTTTGGACAGCCTGCAACGCTTCATGGAGAATAAAATGACTCAAGAACACGCTAATCAAGACCTACTAACAACACCACTGCATGCACTTCACGTTGAAGAGGGTGCAAAGATGGTTCCTTTCGCTGGCTACGATATGCCAGTCCAGTACCCACTTGGTGTAAAGAAAGAGCATTTACATACTCGTGATGCTGCTGGTCTTTTTGATGTTTCTCACATGGGGCAACTTCGTCTACATGGTGTAAACGCAGCTGCTGTCTTAGAATCGTTGGTTCCTGTAGATATTATCGACCTTCCTTCTGGTAAACAGCGTTATGCGTTCTTTACTAACGAGCAGGGCGGCATTATGGATGACCTGATGGTTGCTAATTTAGGCGACCACCTATTTGTTGTTGTGAATGCAGCTTGTAAGACACAAGATATCGACCATCTAACGGCGCACCTTCCAGCTGACGTCGAAATGGAAGTGATTGATGACCGCGCTCTATTAGCCCTTCAAGGCCCTAAAGCGTCTGAAGTTCTTGCTCGTTTCCAACCTAGCGTTGCAGACATGTTGTTCATGGACGTTCAAAAAGTCGATATCGATGGCGTTGAATGCATCGTGAGCCGCAGTGGTTACACGGGGGAAGATGGCTACGAGATCTCTGTTCCTAACGATCACGCTGAAGCACTGGCACGCAAGCTAACATCAGAAGCGGAAGTTGAGTGGATTGGCCTTGGTGCTCGTGACTCACTTCGTCTTGAGTGTGGTCTATGTCTATATGGTCACGATCTAGATACAACGACAACGCCAGTAGAAGCCAGCCTTCTATGGGGCATTCAAAAAGTGCGTCGTACAGACGGTGAACGTGCAGGCGGTTTCCCTGGCGCTGATATCATCCTTGAGCAAATCGCAACCAAAGATGTTCAACGTAAGCGTGTTGGTCTTGTTGGTCAAACTAAAGCGCCAGTACGTGAAGGCGCTGAGCTGTTCGATGCTGAAGACAACAAGATTGGTGTTGTAACAAGCGGTACAGCGGGGCCTAATGCAGGCAAACCTGTTTCTATGGCATATGTACGCACTGATCTAGCAGTAATTGGCACTGAAGTATTCGCTGAAGTTCGTGGTAAGAAGCTACCAATGACAGTAGAAAAAATGCCATTCGTACCTCAACGTTACTACCGTGGCTAATCTATTTTAAGAGAAACTATTGAGCTAAGCTAAGCTAAGCAAAGCCTACTGTTTGCTTCTCTGTGTAGAGAAGTTCAACGGTAGGCTTTTTTGTTTAAGCCTGTCTCCCTTTTTATGAACGTATCTATTTTTATAAACGTATCTAATTTTAAGAGCGTATAACTTTCTATATCGCTACAAGCCCAGATACCTGAAAGTTCGTTTTTTAAAACGAGACATATGGCTATATCATTAAAATTGCTTACTATAATATTAGTGGTACGTGTTATGGTGACGATTCATCATTTTTGTAAATAAGTAGTAGGGGTTACAAGGAGTTATCTATGAATGTTAACCATACAATGAGTCCGGTTCGTAAAGCCGTTTTAGGGCTGTTAGCTCCATTGATTTACACATCAAGTGTTATGGCGACGGAAAACTCGGTCGAAAGTGCTCCTAATGTCGGTGTTTCACCTTATATTATCAATGGTAGCCCCACAACAGATGCAGAACTAACTAATACTTATCCAACGTTTACTAGCCTGTACTTTCATGATGGTTCAAAATTTTCTAACTACTGTGGTGGAACCATTATAGATGCACAATTCGTGCTTACCGCTGCCCATTGTGTGTATGAAAGTTACGCGTGGATGCTTAATACTTGGGTTGTTCCAGGAATGGCAGATCAAACAAAATATAACAACGGTGGATACCAATCAGCACGAGTCGAAAAGATATATTATCCAAGTGACTATAGTAATAATCTTGATCCCATCAACGGGAAAGTATTACCAAACGATATTGCTATCTTGAAACTCAAAACAGCCTTAAATGTACGAGACTACTCTTCTTCAATTAACTCTACATTCGACAATGTCTATGCATTGAATCGTGGTCAAGATACGTTTAAGGCAGTTGGCCGAGGCTTGACGAGTCATATAACTGATGACCAAGGCAAAACTGTTTCTAGAACTGCTACCAATGTAGTAAATCAAGCGAATTTAACCTTCGATGCTACAAATAGCTGTAATTCAACAGACAAACAGCTTTGTTTTGATGGAGCGCAGTTCAATGGATACAAAAACTCGACCTGTAATGGTGATTCAGGCGGTCCTGTCTATTGGTGGGATGGGGTTAGCTATCAGCAAATAGGCATTACGAGTTACGGGCCAGCTACATGTGGAAGCCTTACTGAAAAATACACGTCTGTTTTTACGGAAGTTTATGATTATGCAGGATGGATAGATCGAGTTGTTTCAGGCACTGAAAACGCAACTTTTGAAGTTAGAAGTACACCGAGTTCTCGTGTTCTCGTACGAGTGAGCGATGGTGAAACCGTTGATTCATCTTCTGCTTTGTTAAATGAAACGTCAATGCCGAAGATAAGCCTATCGGGCGGGTCTAATTCAGGCACCAACTCAGGCTCTAGTAGCGGCGGTTCTTTGGGGTTCTTGTCGATATTCGCGCTTGGTTTACTTATTTTAAGAAGACAATCTATTTAAAGTTAAGTAGACGTTCATCAGCATGATTGAGGGCTATACCTCGACAGGTTGTTCATTTAAGCATTAATGAAAGAAGTCTTAGATTAAGTCGACGCTAAAAAGCATCAGCGTCGACTTGGTTATTTCGGTGTACTATCGCTTCAAACTTGTCGATATGCCTGCTTATTGATTTTCGCCTTCCTGCTATACCTTTCGACAATTTCATCCATTTGCTTTATGGCATCGTTGATATTTTGAATACCACCTTGTACAACACCTTTCTCGCTTTGGTTCAATGCAGAAAAGGCCTGTTTTAATTCTTTATCTTCCAGCATATTTCCGTGTAACAGCACTTCTTTGTAAGTCAGTAATCTCTGCTGTACCGCAACAATTTCATTACGGGTATCTTCTGATTCTAAAGCCTGTTGTATGCAAGGAAATGCCAATTTATAGAGATTCGCAATTTCCAATTTCACGCTATCATTATTCGCAATTTGCAATTTTTCTTATTTCCTAGCTCTTGATAATTCAAACTTATCTGCCCGTGAGTTAACGCCGTTGTAAGTATGAAAGTCCATGAAACGTAACGTTTTTATCGGCCGAATAATATGCCTTTAATCACTTATGTAAACTGTTCTAAGTCAATATGGTCTGCTTCTTGCTGAAATTAGGTCATAACTGTCTATTCTGGAGGTGCTTATGTCACAAGAACCTATAGTCATTGCGCTGATTGAGCGTAGGAAGCTAGGCAATTGGTCTCAAGAAAAATTAGCGGCTAGCGCAGGGATGAGCTTGAAAACCTATCAACGAATTGAGCGGGGAGAGGCTGATATCAAAATGTCTTAGTATCGTTCGATCACGAGAACCTTGAAAGTTACGGACTTGGATGTCGTACTCGACGTTGTAGGAGCGTCTGAAGCAGCAGCGGAAGATGTAGCTGCTGCTAGTCGTTTGTTAACCAGTGAAGAGCGAATGCTGTTGATTAAACTGATTTTGTCGGTCAAAAAA
This sequence comes from Vibrio sp. 10N.247.310.17, assembly GCF_041466605.1. Classification (NCBI taxonomy): domain Bacteria; kingdom Pseudomonadati; phylum Pseudomonadota; class Gammaproteobacteria; order Vibrionales; family Vibrionaceae; genus Vibrio; species Vibrio sp. 10N.247.310.17. Next base: position 15,396 of record NZ_JBFSTC010000031.1, read on the forward strand.
CAGAAGTAGCGTTTTGTTCTAATAGACACTTTCTAATCAATAGTATTGCGAATATGTAGCCTCAAAGAACCAGTCTTCGAATAAACAATGTCAGGTATCGTCTTTTGTCCAGCTAGTTAGAGCTAAAATGATTGTTTCATGGTGAGGTGCTCACTACGGACATGAAACAATTAGTCTACTCTTCCGCGAAGTTGTTTGGTGGTGCTTCTTTGCTTTTTACTTTCTAAACGTCTTTTTTGAGAGCCGCGTGTTGGCTTGGTTGCTCGTCTCACTTTTTGAACTTTTGTTGCTTCTAAGATCAGCTCTTTCAAACGTACCAAAGCATCGTCTCGGTTTTGCTCCTGAGTTCTGTACTGTTGAGCTTTAATGATAATCACACCATCTTTAGTGATACGACCATCTTTATGTGCCAGGAGTTTTTCTTTATAGAAATCGGGTAGGGTTGAGTGCTTTATGTCAAAACGTAAATGTATCGCACTCGATACTTTATTGACGTTTTGACCTCCGGCTCCTTGAGCTCTGATCGCGGTTAGCTGGAGTTCCCAGTCTTGAATTGAAACAGAGTTAGATATTTGTAACATAAACATCCATTTTGAACAGTAATATGGGGTCATGATACTGAATATTGGGTATGGTATCAGTAACTTTCTTAAAGAGTGGTAGTAGTGATGAAAATTGATTTAACGGCGTATGAAGGATTAATCTTTGATATGGACGGTACGTTGATCGATACAATGCCAGCACATGTGAAAGCATGGCAACAAACGGCGGAAGAGTTCGGCTTTTATTTCGAAGCGTCTTGGCTGCATAGCTTAGGTGGAATGCCGAGTTATAAGATCGCTGGTGAGGTAAATAGTAAGTACGGTTTATCGCTCGACCCACAAGCGGTTTCTACGTTTAAAATGGCTTCGTTTGCAGCTATTGAAGACAAAGGAGATATTATCCCTTGTACGTATTCTCTTTTGATAGACCATCTCGGTGACAAGAAGATTGCGGTTGGAACGGGCAGTCAACGCAAGAGCGCAGAACAACTGTTAGATAAAACGGATATCTTGAGTAAGTTGGATATCTTAGTGACAGCGACAGATGTGAAGAATCATAAACCAAACCCTGATACTTTCTTAGCTGCTTGTTTTGGTATGGGTTTACAGCCAAAGCAGTGTGTTGTGTTTGAAGATACTCACCTTGGTAAGCAGGCAGCCCATGCTGCGAATATGGATTGCATTCTGGTAGTCGAAGGGAATACGCTGGAGTTCTACCCCGCACCAAGTTGATTGTTGAGTGAACGACTCTAGAGTGAAATGAATAAGTTAGCGGGGCGGTGGTGCGATGCAGGCTCCCACTATGCAATTTCGCTCATTTCGCTATCAAGGAACAAACATACACTGTTTCTACCTACTGCTTTTGCTTCGTAAAGAGCTAAATCGGCGCACTTATAATTGAGTGCAGGTTCACCTGTTAGGTTGGTTATTCCGCCACTTATTGTAACGACGTTGTCGAACTCGATACTGATCGCGATTCTCAGCCTATTAAGCACATAGTCGGCTTCTTGTGGTGTCGTGTGAGGCAAGATAACCCCAAACTCTTCTCCCCCAATACGAGCCACGAAATCGGTATCTCGGCATTCACGTTGCAGTACCTGTGCTACGGTTTGTATGGCTTTATCGCCATAATCATGTCCAAATCTATCGTTAATGCGTTTGAAATGGTCAATATCCAATATGGCTAAGCAAGATTGCTCGCGAGTAGGGTAACGACTAACGCGAGAACACTCGTCACGAAGCTCCAGGTCGAACTTTCGTCTATTCCAACAGCCAGATAGTGCATCTTTTTCGCTAAGGTTTCTCAATTTATTCTCGAGCTCTTTGCGTTTGCTGATATCAACAAATGATGCAACATAAAATTGAATCACATCTTTTGAGTCTTTGATGGTTTGTATTCGAAGAATTTCCGTGATGAAGGTGCCATCCTTTCGTCGGTTCACCACTTCGCCTTCCCACATCCCTGTCTCTTTAATGACGCTCCACATTTTAGTGTAGAACTCTTCATTATATCGGCCAGCGTTAAACAATGAAGGCTGTTTACCTTTTACATCTTCTAACTCGTAGCCACTGACACGGGTGAACTCTTGGTTTACTTTTATGATTCGGTTATTTTTGTCTGTGATTAATAGGGCAGACATACCGTTCATTGCCGCTTTGGCGAGTTGGCTTTCGATACTGTTCTTTTTATGATTTCTGTTCCACAGTACGAAACCTGCAGATATCATTGAAATCAATATCGAGAGTATGATTATCTGAACGACTATGGCGTGATTTTCTTGTTGAAACTGAGTGTTAAATTGATGTTCTTCAATATGAAGAACCATATAAATTGGTCCTTCAAACTGCTTAATCTTAGGGCTGATGTCAGAGTGAAAATACCAGTTTTTACCATCAAAATAGCTGGATGAGGTGCCGCTTTGAATATTCTGCCACAGGCCTGGGGCTAGTTTTGCATACGTCTTGTCTGAACGTGATTCAATCACATGCCCAAATGAATCCTCAGGGTCGGGACCCATGATGACATGACCAGTATTATTAAGGATGACCGGAACTGTCGCTGATGTACCTATCTGGTAATGTAAGCGGTCATAGATCTCGCGCATATTTAGGTTAGCAATGAAATAGCCAATAATGTGCTCCCCTACAGTGACAGGCGTCATAATGCGAAGTGTCGGCGAAAAGGGGCGAACTAACTCTCCATTTTCAACTTCTAGATCAATGCCTGTAGCTTTAACTTCTCCAATCTCTAATTCTTGTAGCTTTTTGTAGTAATCGCGAGAGGATTTGTTTTGTAACTCGTGGTCTGGAGTGACACTTGCGTGGCCATCTTTATAGTTGACGCGGAATACTTCATTAGCGTCTAGATCTAGGAAACGCAGTTGAGAGTAGTATTGTTGCCCGTGTGCCAATACAACCCACAGATCCTGCAGTGCTTGTTTGTTAGTAACTGAAGGCTCGGAAATGGAACGAAGTAGGGTCTGTGAGGCGGCAATAGAGGGAACCGCGTTTGATATTTGCTCAACAATAATAGCGAGTTGATGGAAGCTGTATTCGATTTGGTTTTGATTAGACTGTTTGATGTTTAGCGCATACTGGGCTTCAACCCGTTCAAATTCAGAGTTTATATAGAGAGCAGGGACTAATCCTAGGACAAACAAGGTACATAGAAATTGGCTGATCAGTTTTTTTATACTCGTATTCATCACTGTCCTCGAAAAATCAGCGCAATACTATATATTTTGTAGGCCTATTAATGTGATCTTGACCCAAAACTTATAATCAGATGTGCATATTATTTCGTTTTTAATGAAATTTATTGCACTTGGGGTGTTAATTGAGCAATTAGGTATCAGAAACGAGACCTGTCCGCAAATATAATGGGGAGCATAGTACGGACAGGTTATTCTAGATAAAGCGGATTTTTAGCCTATGTCTGGTCGTAATTAACTTAAGCCAACGATGTTTCCTTTGCTATCAATGTCCAACGACATAAAAGCCGGTTTATCCGGTAGGCCTGGCATGGTCATTACATTGCCGCACAGCGCGTAAATAAAGCCAGCACCAGCACACAGTTTTAGCTCCCTAACGGGTACGTCAAACTGAGATGGTGCACCTTTTACGTGTGCTTCTGTCGAGATCGATAGTGGTGTTTTTGCTAAACAAACCGATAGGTCGTTATAGCCATGCAGTTTGAATTCGGCCAGTTGTTTTTTAGCCAGTGGAGATAGCGAGATACTTGCTGCGCCATAGCCAACTTCAGCGACGGCCATCAGTTTTTCTTCTAGGCTTTGCTTTGAGTGATACAACGGCTTAAATTCACTCTGTTTTTGGCAAGCTTTTACTACGGCGTGAGCCAATTTAGTCGCCCCTTCGCCACCCTGACCAAATGCTTCGCTTACTTCAACACTAACGCTTGGGTCGAAGTCGGTGATCATCTGTTTCAAAGCATCGAGCTCTTGAGCTGAATCTTGTGGAAATCGATTGATCGCAACAACGGTAGGCACTTGGTATTGCTTAACGCTGTTGATGTGCCATTTAAGGTTCTCAAACCCTGCAATAAGCGCGTCTTGGTCATCATTAAAGATTGAATCTGGTAGCGGAGTTCCTGGTCTCAAATCGTATAAACCTGAGTTGGCTTTTAGACCACGTAATGTTGCGACAATAACAGCACAATCTGGATTTTTTTTCGATGCTTTCACTTTGATGTTACATGCTTTCTCAAAACCCATATCTGAGCCGAAGCCACCTTCCGTCACGACAAAGTCACTTAGCTTTAACGCAACCTTATCGGCAATAATAGAAGAGTTACCGTGTGCGATGTTAGCGAATGGCCCCGCGTGGATTAGGGTAGGAACCCCTTCAAGGGTTTGCATCAATGTTGGCTCTATGGAGTCTTTCATTGTGACTGTCATAGCACCTGCTACGTTGAAGTCATCTGCAGTTAATGGCAAGCCTTGGTTGTTGTATGCGAGTACCACTCGTCCGATACGCTTTCTTAAATCTTGGAGGTCATCAGTGAGAGCAAGAATAGCCATCAGCTCTGAAGCGGCTGAGATGTCAAAGCCATCCTCGCGCTCAAAGCCATTAATTGTTTTGTCTGCTTCGTTCTTGCCAACCGTGATCATACGCAGTGCGCGGTCATTGTGGTCAAGTACACGTCGCCACACGATTCTGCGTGGGTCGATATCCAGAGCTTTTAAGCCTGAGCGAGCCTCAAAGGCTTCTAACCCTTCACGTTGCTCATGATACAAACGAGCGTCAATAGCGGCAGATGCGAGGTTATGAGCGACTGTTACGGCATGAATGTCGCCAGTCAGGTGAAGGTTCAATTGCTCCATTGGGGCAACTTGTGAATAGCCACCGCCGGCTGCACCACCTTTTACACCAAATACCGGGCCCATTGAAGGTTGGCGAATGCAGGCCATAGCGGATTGGTTAATCTTTGCTAGACCTTGTGCTAGTCCGATAGTGGTGACGGTTTTGCCCTCACCAAGAGGCGTCGGTGTGATGGCCGTAACCACGACTAATTTACCATCTTGTTGGCTAGCGAGGCGTTCAAGTGATGTGAGAGACACTTTAGATTTGTATTGCCCTAATGGCTGATGTTCGTTGTGGTGCAGGCCAGCTTGCTTGGCAACTTCACTGATGTTTTTAAGGGGAGTAGAGCGACAAATATCAATATCAGACAGCATATTTGATCCTTATATCAGAACCGAAAGGTGGTACGTAAACGTTTGCGTGGCGATAGTACTGTATAAATTTGCCAAGTAAAGGCAAACCACATCAATTATGTGCTGGAAGATAACAGATCTAAAGAGTCATTGCGCGAGATCAAATCTTAAACGAGAAAAATATTCGATCTGATTACCTTCAGCTGCCGTTATATTGGTGTTGAATACAAAAAGGGCTGCATATAGCAGCCCTTCAAGGAATGGGTAATCCAACTTGGCGTTAACCTCTAAGAGTTAACTACCTAATAGAGTCGCTTAACGATCCCAGTATGTTTCTTCTAAGCTATCTTCGCGTTCAGGTAGTGCACGAGAAAGGCGAGGAGAGTGCTGAGTCAACACTTCATAGCTTACACGGTTTGAGTACTTACAAATTTGAGACAGAGAAGAATACGTTAGACACGAGTGCTCGTGCTTTTCTGAGTTTGGTACATTCACGTGGTGGTAGCTGTTTGCTGCCATGTCGTGTAAAAGTGCAGAAAGTGCACCATCACCAGCACCATTGGTGTTTTTAATTTCGCGCGGGCCACCAAGATAAGGGCCAATGTGAGAGTATACTTTTACCGGATCTTGACAGTCTTGCTTACGCATAGCACGGCTGAACTCGAATTTATTGAACTCAGGAATGTTACCCGGTAATAATGGCAGAGTGGTTTCGCGTTTCGCAGGCTCGTCAGTGTAGCCAGCCATGTATAAACCGATAGGGCCTGCAGTACAGAGAACGAGGTCAACCCACTCAAGTGCTTTGTTAGCAGCTAGAAGCGGATCTTTTTCACCCGTTAACGCTTCACCTTCGTCTTCGTTCATCGCGACGATGGTTACGTTTTCTTTCAGATATTCTTGCCACCATTCCGCATTACCTTCGATCACGTACTTAGTACCAAGTGTTAGTACAACTGGCACATTGTGCGCTTTCGCGTATTCAATCGCTTTTTGTACCGCTTTTGGCATCGGATCTTCAGGTTTGCCGCGCATTAGGTATGACGACACAACCAATGCTGATGCTTTCTCGAACACTTTTTCAGGAACGCTTTCAGGAAGCAGTTGGTTCATGTGGCCTTCGTTGATTGCAAACGTACGTTCACCATCTTCAGAAATAAGCGTGTAGCAACGACCAATAGGACCATCAACCGTTTGAAGGTGATTTAGATTCATACGAGAAGAAGTGCGGCAAAGGTAACGATAACCAAATGAGCCAACTTCAATCTTCTTAGACATAACGCCGAGCAATACAGATTTACTGTCTGCAAGTACGGAATAGTTGTGCAGTGTGTTGCCGATAGTATCGCCAGGGTATTGATGCGTGATCAAACCGCGCTCAACTAACTCTTCGTACAGCGCATCTGCTTTACTCTCTTCCAATACCAGTGAGTGACCTTTACTCAGCTCATATTTTTCAAGGAACGCGTTATCAACACGGGCTTCGATATCAACAATCGTTTGACCAACACCGACAATTGTTGCGCGGTGAAGCTTAGGCGTTTGTTGCATTTGGTTGACCAACGGATCACGTGCGTGAGTTGGAAAGTAGTGTTTAGATTTACGCTGTCCAGGAAACTTCATATGAAAAATACAGTGAAAAAATTTTGCCGAATGATATCACATTTTGTTTCTGATTCTTTCATTTTTATTACATTTAGAATCACCTGTACGATGTCTGTACAGGTGACTCGTTTTACTTTTCGCTTGAGGGCATTTACGTGAGCCTATTCCGCTGGGAGGAGTGTTGCTGGATCAACGTAAGCCTCAGTACCCCATAGGGGAACGGTTGAAAGGCTATGCTTGAAACTGCCTTCTGTTTCTTTGGTGGTGTATGACAAGTAAAGCAGCGATTGATTCTCTGCATCGTAGATACGACGAACCTTCATTGTTTTAAAGAAGATACTTTTTGATTGTTTGAACACCACTTCACCAGATTTGCTTTTGTCTATTTTAGCAATCATTTCTGATGTAATTTCACCGGTTTGACGACAAGAAATAGAGCTATCGCTTGGATCGGAAAGGCTAAGGTTTGCTTCGATTGAAGCGATATGACAAGTCACACCTGCGATTTTATCATCATCTAAAGAAGACATTTTGATATCCTTCATTGTGAAGAATCCAAGAGAGACGTCGCCAACCTCGTTGTCCGAACAGCCAGCCAACATTGTGATGATACCCGCTGCTATTAAGGCTTTTTTCATAAGAAGTCCTTTTTATTTATAGAGTTCTGTTTACTATAAGGATATTGAAAGCTTGAATACGAGTGTAGAGCTTTTCGTTAAGTTCTTAAAGGATGTTGTTGGATAATGGAAAATATGAAGCATTTAAAGTACTTGTTGGCCTTGGTCATGCTCTGTATGCTCTGTGCTTGTAGCTCGGCACCTCAGTCGAATATATGTCTTCCAAATAGCTGTGACATTTGGGGATACTAACCGTAGGTACTAAAAGAATGAATAACGAAATACCTGAAATTGTACAGAAGAAAAACCAATGGCTGTTTAGTCAACTCGATATTGCCTACCCCGCAAAAGAGAGCCTGCTAGGCCGAGAACTTTATCAAAGCAAACTCCCGTCCAAGACATACCAACTCCTCACCCAAGATCAAACACCTTCCCAAATTGATGAACTGCATAAAGTCGACTTCCATAAACTGACCGTACTTTTTTCACTTAACCAAGCCAGCGCTTACCAAGATGAAACCGAAAGGGCGTACATGTTAGAGTTTTTGAGTCAGATTATGTTATCTGACGAACATGTCTTATACATAGGGACTCAAAATGGTGATGTAGCAGCGAGCGCTATCGTTACAGGAGCGGAGGATTCTCTGCTAATCTCAGACGTTGTGGTTGGAAGTGGTCAAAGTATCAACGCTTTTGCTAAGCAGATCCTTGATTTTTGGGCACAAGATCATGCTTCTCGCGATAAAGTGTGGGTCGAGAACTAAAGGTTCTTTGAGAAAGCGTTAATCTAAGTAAAATACCCCGTCTTATTTAAAGGGTATTGTATGTACAAGCTATTGTTCTCAATCGCTGTATTGTGTGTTAGCGCTTATTCTTCACTCAGTTTTGCTAATGACTGGGATATCAAACGCATCCTAGTTTTACACTCATACGAACCTTCTTATCAGTGGACCGCTGACTTCCAAAAAGGGATAGACAGTGCGTTCAGCCAATCTCAAGCCGAAGTTAAACTCTCAATCGAGTATTTGGATTCAAAGCGCGTCCATAGCCCTGAGTACTACGATTCTATCGCAAACTACTTACGTACCAAATATGCAGATTATAAGTTTGATGGTGTAATCGCGACTGACGACAACGCGGCTAACTTCCTTGAATCTCTGCCTAGTTTGATCGATCGCTCCACACCTGTCGTTGCTGCCGGTATTAACGATTTCAGTACCGACATGTATTCGGTGTCTGATAGAGCAACCGTGCTTTATGAGAACGATCAGATAGACGTCAATATTGATCTAATTTCGAAGTTAAGACCTAACCTAAAAATACTGTATTTCATCAATGATTACAGTGTCACTTCTGAGTTAATTCGCAAAGAGATGAATCGCGTGATGACTGAGTTCCCTAATATCACATTGGTTGAAATACGCGATTTATCGTTAGTGCGTACCCGTCAGTTTTTGGAAGGTATCTCTGCTGATGACGCGGTTTTGCTCAGTCATTACAATACCGAATTGAATCGAGGCGTGTATCATACTTATCAAGAGGTTTCGGATACTTTGTCTAAAGCAAGTGCTGCTCCAGTGTTTGCTTTGTGGCAGTTCTATATTTCGGGAGATGTACTTGGTGGCTATGTGAATCACTCTCAAAGCATGGGTGAAGAGACGGTTAAGGCGCTCGATAAGTACCTACCTCTTGGTTTCGACGAACCTTTAACTCCAGGTGAGAACAAACGTTTTGTTTTCAATTATCCAGCGATGACAAATTTCGGTATCCGTGAGAGTGCGCTACCTGATGAGGCTGTATTCATTAATGAGCCTTCATCCTTTATTCGTAAAAACTTTCAGTTGCTATTGGGATTGTCGATGGTCATTGCAGGTTTGAGCCTGATTATTTTGATGCAATTTGTCACTCTACGCCAAAAGAAAGAACTGGCTAAAAAGAGCAAACGAATCTTAAAACTCCAGAAACAAACACTGAATATTCAAAAAGATATGATTCATGTTCTCGGAGAGGCGATTGAAACTCGCTCTGGCGAAACCGGTAATCACGTTAAACGTGTCGCCAAGTTGTCTGCGTTGCTTGCTAAGTATCGTGGCTTGAGCCATCGCGAGGTCGAGATGATAGAGATCATCAGTCCGATGCATGATGTGGGTAAGATTTCAGTCCCAGAATCAATCTTGGATAAACCAGGTAAATTGACCGAGCAAGAGTGGGAAGTGATGAAGCTTCACACAACGGCAGGCTATAACTTACTGAAGAGTGGAGCCGGTGATATTACCAATCTGGCTGCTATCATTGCCAACGAGCATCATGAACGTTGGGATGGGGCTGGATATCCTAATGGCAAAGTGGGTGACGAAATTCACTTGTTTGCCCGTATTACGGCCGTCGCGGATGTGTTTGATGCACTACTCAGTGCCCGTTGTTACAAAGAGCCGTGGCCATTAGAGATGGTTATCGATTTGTTCGAGAGAGAATGCGGCTGTCAGTTCGACCCTGAGCTTACTCAGTTACTACTGAGCCACTTACCCGAGTTTGTTGCTATCCGTGATTCGTATCCAGATACCATCACCGCTGAATGTCGCATTGAATTAACGGATAAACCTATTGTTATTGAAGAATTGGCCGTGAATTAACGGTTTATTGGCAAATAAAGTCGTGATTGGTGACGCTCAAAGTATATTAATTTAATGAGTGCTGTTGCTTATGGTTAAGCATAAAGTGATCCACTGCATATTTCGCGTAGAGAAATAAGGGGCGATAGGTAAAGTGTTACCTTAATCATCACGCGTATTGAAAGAACACTATAGGATAAAACTTGAATTCAATGCGAGTGAGAGAGCTATGCGGTTAGAACAAACTAAATGTGTAATTTTCGATTGTGATGGAACACTCATCGATAGCGAGAAGCTGTGTTGCCAAGCCTTAGTGAATGTGTTTTCTGGCTTTGGGGCTAAGTTAAGCGTTAATGACTGCTATGTGCACTTTCAAGGTGGGAAGCTAGCTGACATCTTAATGGATACGCAAGCACGTTTAGGGCTATCTATCTCCATCGATACACTCGAGCCGCTTTATCGCACTGAATTAGAAGCCTTGTTCCAACGCCATTTAAAGCCGATGGATGGTGCTATTGAGCTTATTGAATTCCTCAAGCAACAAGACATTGAGTTTTGTATCGCTTCCAATGCGCCTAAATATCGAGTTGAATCCTCATTGGCAATGACAGGAATGCTCGACGACTTCAAAGGCAAAGTATTTTCAGCTTTTGATGCCAATAGCTGGAAACCGGAGCCCGACCTGATCATGTATACCGCAATGAATATGGGCTTTTTACCAAACGAATGTATTTATGTTGATGACACGGTGAAAGGCATTGAAGCAGGGGTTCGTGCGGGTATTCAATCTTTTAGATTGCGACCAACGTTTGAAGGTTCATTGAGTGATAATACCGAAGCCGACATAGCAGAGCTAGCGGCTCAGGATATTTACAGTTTGGAAGAAATATCGATTTGGATTAATGGCAAGCGCTGCTCAAGTGGTGGTATACCGCACTCTGGAGCTTTGGTGGGGTAAAGCCTAATTGAAGGCTGACTACTTTGCTTAATTGTGTTGTGTGGAAACCACATGCAGCACAAGTGAACTTCTCTCCACTTTCTGAAAGTAGATATTCGTCATGTTGGCATAAAGGGCATGTGATGTCGTCGGTGTATGGTGCATCTGTTTTATTCATTATGTGTCACCTGCAGCAAGAGGGTAAGCGAAAAAAGACCCGTTTAATTAGATTACCCCTAAGCTCGAATATTAGACAGTTTTGACACTTGATAATCTCGCCTTTGCGACTTGCTTCATGGTAATGATAATCTCATCGTTAAAGACCATGTGTTTCCTGTTGTTATTAAGGGAAGCTGTTATTAACGGAAGTTGTTATTAGTGAAAGTTGCTATTAACGGACGCTGCTATAAACGGGCGTCGATAAAAAAGGACTCATGATGAGTCCTTTTTAGTTTCGCTGAATTTAACTTGGTCAGCCTAAATGATCACTCAAATCTAAGTGCGGTATCTTGCCAAAGTTTGAGACAGAGAAACCGATGCTTCAGTCAGCTTAGATACGCCCTTTGAAGAGTTTTGAGCGACATCTTTGATTACGTCTGATTGGCCTCGTATATCGTTAAGCTCAGCAGCGATGGTATTCGCTACGTTGCTTTGTTCATCAGCTGACGTTGCTATTTGCAGACTCATGTCCATTAGCGCTTGTGCGGAATCTGCAATCGAGTTTACGTCATCACCGATATGTGAAATGAGTTGGCTACTGGTTTGCGCTTGATCAACCGTTTGCACCGTGATCTTAGCAATATTTTGACTCTCTTGCTGTAAGCGTTCAATCATCGTTTGGATCTCAACTGTAGCGGATTGAGTTCTGCTAGCAAGCGTTCTCACTTCATCAGCAACAACGGCGAAACCACGACCTTGTTCACCCGCACGAGCTGCTTCAATCGCGGCATTTAGCGCAAGTAAGTTGGTTTGCTCTGAAATTGCGTTGATCGTGGTGATGACTTCGTTGATTTGGCTTGTATTTACATTCAAGCTCGTAACAGAAGACGAGGTTTGCTCAATCAAAGAAGAAAGGGTGGTTATCTCTGAGATTGCTTGCTGAACCATAGCATGGCTATCATTGATTTGTTGAGCATCTTGCTCTGCTTGCTCTGTAGAGCGCGCAGAGATATTAGATACTTCATTCGCTGATGCCGTCATTTGGTCCATTGCAGTTGCAACAGAGTCTAGAGATGAATTCTGGCTCATAATCTGTGTTTCACTGCGCTTCATCTCTTTTTCGAAAGAAGCTGACGTTTCACTCAGTGTCGCTGCGTTTTGGTTTACGTTATTGACTAGTTCACTTAGCGTATCCATTGAACGGTCAAGGGCGCAACCAATCGTACCAAACTCATCTCGGCCTGGATGGAAGCCAAGGCGAGATGTTAAATCACCATCACCAATCTTTTGAGTGGTTGAGTAAAGAACCCAAAGTGCGCCTCCTAGGAAGGTTGCAACCCAGTAACAGAAAAGACCAAAAGGCAAACACCATAAAAGACTGAGTAATAATGTGTACAGAGCTTGCTGCTTTTGGTTCTGTGTATCAGTAGTTGAAACGGTAAGAGAGTAGTAGTTGCCATCTTGTGCCAGTGCCGTAGCAGTCACCGAACCCGTGTTTGAAATAGTGGTTTCTTGAAGGCGTGTTTGTTGGCTAACAGAACGAACCGAAGCTGGGGAATCTGACGCTGATAAAATGCCTTGCAATTGAAACTCAACCTGCTGTTTTGCACTTGCGTCAATTTGTTCTACCTTGTTGACATAGTTGAAGCCAGCGAGGCTTGCTACAGCGGCGAAAAAGATCAAGAAAATGACCCAAAACTTGTCGTTAATCGACATTTTAATAAACAGTTTGTCTATCGTTCTAAATTGTACTTCTTTCATAAAAACTCCACGGCAAATCCTTTACCGTGGACTCTAAATAACCGACCTCAATAAAAATGTGATTCCGATCGATTAATTATGAAAATTCATGATAGCAACATATCGTTCATGAGACATCAATCAAGTATTTTTACTCTCGATGGGTTTATTAGCCTAATGATGGTAATAACCCTACTGAAATAAGGATTTGAATTGCAATGATAAACACGCCAACGCTACCCGCTAAAAACAGCGCTTTGCTTCCACCTAACACTTGGTAAGTTGATTCTGTAGCGTGAGGTTTTACTAATAAATCTGTGTAACGAACTTTGTATACCATCACTGTCGGCAGCAGAATTGCGAGCACTGAAAGTGCAATGGCAGCGTAACCCAAAGCCATGATAAAACCTTGTGGGTAGAACAAGGCAAAACCTAATGGTGGTAAAAAAGTGATAGCGGCCGTTTTAACGCGTTTGGCATTGCCTAGTTTCTTGCTTAGAGAATCACCCATGAATTCAAATAAGCCCAAGCTTACGCCAATAAAAGAAGTAAGAAGTGCAAGGTCCGCGAACACACCGACGATCACGCTCAGGTTGGATTGATGAACAGTTTGCGATAGTGAGACTAGAAGCGCACCCAAGCTAGTATCAGACAATAATTGCTCTTGGCTAACCACACCCAACGTAACACTCTGCCAGAAAACATAGATGACCAAAGGCAGTGCAGAGCCAATAATCATGACCTTACGTAAAGAGCGAACGTCACCATCCAGGTATCGAACAATTGAAGGGATGCTGCCGTGGAAACCAAAAGAGGTAAACACAACCGGTATCGCAGCAACAATCAGGCCTTGCTGAAAAGGCATGCTCATTAGGTATTGAGAGCTGATGTTTGGTGCTAGGAAGCTGAGTACCAGTACCATCGCAATCAGTTTAAGTCCGAATAAAACGCGGTTAACTTTATCAACACTGTGTGTACCAATCGTAACAACTCCCGCAACTAACAGTGTAAATAGGAGTGTAGTGACTTGGCCATTGAGTTCAATGCCTGCAATATCCGAGATACGTTGGTTAAACTGCGCTCCGCCACCTGCAATGTATGCGGCACACAAAGCGTAGAAAAGAAACATCACGGCGAAGCTTGCGATCCACTTTCCTTTCGTTCCCAAAATCGTGTGAGCTAACGTGTGTAGAGTTGCGTCCGATTCAGCGAATTGATGAAGCTCTACCATTAATAATGCGGTGAAGGCCATTAGAGCCCATAAGCCAAGCATTAGAAATAGTGAGGTTGAAAAGCCAATTCCTGCAGATGCGAGTGGAAGAGCGAGCATGCCGGCACCAATGGTTGTGCCTGCAATGATCAAAGTACTACCAAAAACCTTTGATTTATTCATTGTATATAATTCTTTACGTTAGGGTGGGTTTTCGTTGTATTTCTTCTGGTCTAAGAGAATAAACCCAAAGAATATCTCGATTTTCAAGTATCTTGATTGAGTTTAATTCCAAATGCAATGTTTAATGTAATTAAAAATATCCACTGTATATAAATATGTACAGCGATTGGTGCGTAAGGAATTAAAAATGCTTAAGCAAACGTTTGAGTGTGATTTGCTTCAAAATTTATAGGGTAATTTGTTGTAATTGGTGTAAGGTGGCAGTACATATGTCGTTCGCGTATGCCCCTTTAGCGTAAACAAGCGCTAATGATCGCGAGTAGCTTCAAGCTATAAATATGGAATGGGTAGAGTAGAGTGCGTTCATCAAAGTGACATAATATAAGTCCAAGATGGTGCACTAGTTAATCGGACAACATGTCCACACCAAGGAATAGAGGGGGCACTATGAGTGACCAATCTTATAATGACGAAAGTCTAGAGTTGTTAGATGCTATGGAAATTGGTATCGATTTATCTGACTATGAACAGACGGTTAAACAATTAGCAGAAGAGCTTTTCAAGTCTTCGAACTAAGTTTTTAAAATCTTTAATTAGGTTTTACTGAGCTAAAGGTTTCTGTAGTTCAACGTTCTCAAATTAAACAATTCTTAAACTGAGCAAATCTCATTAGCTCACACGTCATAACAAAATTATCCTCATTAAAGTTCGCGAAGATAAACGAGTACGTTTACCATGTTACTTAGTTCTCGATACTTTAATGAGGTTCAATGAACTTTCTCGCACACCTCCACATCGCCAAGCATTGTAAAAGTAACTTAGCGGGTAATCTGTTAGGTGACTTCGTTAAAGGCGACCCTAGTAAATACTATTCAAACTCACTTTCAGACGGAATAAGACTTCATCGATTCGTTGATAGCTATACTGATCTTCATGATGTGTCTCGTTCTGCAAAATCGCTTTTCTCACACCAAACACGACGCTTTGCACCTATCGCACTCGATGTATTTTGGGATCACTGCTTAGCCAATCATTGGGCTCAGTTCTCAACGCAATCACTTGAGCGCTTTTGCGTAGACAGCCATCAACAGATCTTTGAACACCAAGAGCCTCATTGGCCTGAGCACTTCATTACTGTTCACCAGAAAATGGCAGAACAACGTTGGTTGCTAAGTTATCAAGACATGTCTTCCATTGAGGTGGTATTGCAACGCATGGCTTTGAGACGGCCAAAGCTTGGGATGCTTAAATCTTGCTATCACGACCTAGAGTATCACTACAACACGTTGCAGTGTCACTTTTATGAGCTTTATCCTAGTGTTTTAGAAGAAGCGAAGCAGTTTAATTCGCTTCAAATGAAGAAAAATCAAAAGGAAAGGTAAACAGCGTAATGCAGGTTTGCTACAATCCGCGCCTATTTAATCTTTGAGCATCATACTATGTCTGAATCTACAAAATCTTTTAACCAACTAGGATTATCTGAGCATCTTCTTGCTACGCTATCAGAGCTTAACTTTACGGCTCCTACCAGTGTTCAAGAGCAAGCGATTCCATTGGTATTAGAAGGCAAAGATGTATTGGCTGGTGCTCAAACGGGTACAGGTAAAACGGCCGCATTTGGTTTACCAATTATCCAAAGATTAATCGAGACAAAAGACAACGTTATTCCAAACCCGAAGCTAGTTCGTGCGCTTGTGTTGGTACCAACACGTGAACTAGCGCAACAGGTTTTCGATAACGTAACCAGCTACGCAAAGGGCACCGACATCAAAGTCGTGGTGGCTTACGGCGGCGTTAGTATGAAGGTTCAAACTGAAAACCTACGCGGGGGAGCTGATATTCTTGTCGCGACTCCGGGCCGTCTTATCGACCATATGTTCACTAAGAACATCATGTTGAGCCACACTGAAGTGTTGGTACTGGATGAAGCAGACCGCATGCTAGACATGGGTTTCATGCCTGATATCAAACGCATTCTTTCTCGTATGAATGAGGTGCGACAGACTCTGTTCTTCTCTGCAACGTTTGATAACAAAATTAAAGCTCTGGCACATCGAATGATGCAGTCGCCAAGCGAAATTCAAGTGACGCCAAAAAACAGTACCGCTGACACCGTTACCCAGATGGTTTATCCCGTTGATAAATCGCGCAAGAGTGAATTATTGGCTTATTTGATTGGCTCAAAGAACTGGCAACAAGTGTTGGTGTTTACTAAGACTAAGCAGGGTACCGATGCTCTAGTTAAAGAGCTTAAGCTAGATGGCATTAAAGCGGCATCAATCAATGGTGATAAGAGCCAAGGTGCGCGCCAAAAAGCATTAGACGATTTCAAGTCAGGCAAAGTACGTGCGTTAATTGCAACCGACGTGGCAGCTCGAGGTATTGATATCCAGCAGCTAGAACAAGTTGTGAATTACGATATGCCATTTAAAGCGGAAGACTACGTTCACCGTATTGGTCGTACTGGCCGTGCTGGCAACAGTGGTTTAGCGATCTCTTTGATGAGCCAGGATGAAGCTTACCTACTGGGTGATATTGAACGATTGCTGGATACGCGCTTGCCTCAAGAGTGGTTAGAGGGCTTTGAACCAAGCCTAGAAAAAGATCTAGCCCCCGATCGAGGTGGTCGCAGTAAAAGTCGTTCATCAGAAAAACGTAAGATGAAAGCGAAGCTTAAGATTCACCAAAACCGCGGTAAAGCACGTCGCTAAACCTGCTACTGGTTGAATCGTTTAAAACATAAGCAGACTCACTCAGACATAAAAATGCCCCGCTACTGTTATCAGTAGCGGGGCATTTTCGTTTTCGTTTTCATTTTAAGCACTAAGCACTAAGCACTAAGCACTAAGCATGAAACTTGAAGCCGCGATTTTAGTGTTTGTTTTGCTAATGTTCACATTTCCACACACAAGGGACTTCATAAATAAGCTCTTCAATCGAACTTGTATTCAATACCCATTCATCACTGATATTGAACGTACTGATCATTTGCTTGTTGAACAATTGCCAATGATTTAACAATGCTTCTTCAGGGGTCGATTGCATGGCGCCTTCATTCCATGTGCTTTCCATGAAAGGAGTAAGACATACCGCTCCGTGCGCATACATGATCATTTGCCATTTAATTTCGTAAATGTTGATCAAATTATCTGGATTCGCATCATTATATTCATCTGCCAACATATTGATTTGTTTTTCGATATCACCAACATTGTCGATAAAGTAATCGACCAAGTTGTCTTTTTGGCGAACAGAGTCGGTGATAAGTTGCATCGGTTTGCGTGAGTGAATCATGTTGCTAAAGAGGCGCATACTGAATAAATAGATAGTAATGTTTGGCGCGACGCCTTTTGGTAATTCTTCTACGATTTTAGCAATGTATGACTGAAAATAATCATGTAAACAATCACTTATAGCATGCCAGATTTTCTCTTTGCTACCAAAATGGTGGCGAATAAGGCTATGAGATACGCCTGCTTTCTCACTGATGTTACGAAGAGAAACACTGTCATAACCATGCTCACAGAACATATCCGCAGCTACACCCATGATCAAAAATCTCGTCTCTTCAGCGTCTTTCGCGCTTCTTCTGCCTTGTTTCTTTTCAGTCATCTTCATTTCTACATTTACCTGATTACCACATTCTACACTGTTTTCCTTGAAATAAAAAATACTGCACAGGTGGAAAGTAAAGCTTGAGAATTCTTTAATAATAAATATACTGCCCACCTGTGTAATAAATCATAATAATTAAATGGAGAAGCATCATGCAATCCAATTTGTCTATCAAAGCGATACCGACCAAGCGTACGGGCGCGGTTATTGCCGCACTATTGCTCGCAGGCTCTCTAACTGGATGTAACAAAGTTCAGTCAGAGGGAAATGAGCAGGTAATCAAGCCTGTAAAGTTATTTGAGATTCCTCTGCAGGCAGATATCGAGCTTGATAGTTTTATCGCAAAAGTGGATGCAACCGACCGTGCTGCGCTTTCATTTCAAGTGGGTGGCGATATCGAAGCTTTCGATGTTCGTATGGGACAAGAAGTTAAGAAAGGTCAGGTGCTAGCCGTATTAGACGCGACGGATTACCGTATTGCCGTTGATGCAGCTCAAGCTAAATTTGACTTGGCGAACAGCCAATACAAGCAAGCTTCTGAGCTGTATTCGAAAAAGTTAGCCAGTACCGATTACTACGATCAAGCCGTCAACACCTTTACTGCCGCTGACGTTGAGTTGGAACAAGCAAAAACAAACCTTGGTTACACCACATTAGTTGCTCCATTCGATGGCGTGGTATCGATGGTGTTTGGTAAGCAATATCAGTTAATTGCTGAAAAGCAGCCAGTTCTTAATATTTTGAATCACAGTGAAATGGATGTGACGTTCTCTATTCCGGTATCTAAGCTTGAAGACCGTTCTATTCAAGACCTAACGAGCTCAAACATGTGGGTTGTAATGATAGCCACCGCGGTATTCGTATCCCAACGCGTTTTAAAGAGATCTCTACACAACCAGATGAAGACACCAACAGCTACCAAGCGGTTGTATCTATCGACAAGCCGGTAGGCATCAATCTACTTTCTGGAATGACAGCGCAAGTTGAAGTTCAGAAGAGTAAGTCAGACTACGGTATTGGCATTGTTGATTCAGCTTGGCTAACCAAACAAGCTGACCATGGCGAGCTATGGCGCTATAACCCAGACTCTCGATCGATTTCTAAAGTACAAGTCCTGCTTGATGAGCAAGGTAAAGTTATAGAAGGTCTTTCTTCTGGTGATCTTATCGTTGAAGCCGGTGTGGATGTGTTATCTGACGGACAGCAGGTAAAAGCTTGGCTTCGTGAGGGGGGTATTTAATGAACCTTTTAAAATTATCAGTTGTTGTCGCGTCGGTTTTGTTACTTCAAGCCTGTAACAATGAAGCTGTACACCGTGAACAACCGCCTTTATTGGTTTCTACCTTTGACGTTGGCGCGCCGCTGACTGATCAGTTCAGAAGTTTTAATGGACAGGTGATGCCTGCAGAACTTACACCGTTGGCATTTAAGCTTGCAGGCGAAATTCAACAAGTATTGGTGGAAGCCAGTGACAAAGTCGAAAAAGGGCAGTTATTAGCCACCTTAGATAACGCAACGTACCTTCAAGATCTAACTGATGCTAAATCTCAATTCAAACTGGCGAGCAAACAGTTGGCCCGTGGTACGGAGATGTTTGGCAGCAAGATGTTATCGCAATCAGAACACGACCAACTGACGGCTAACTACAAACTAGCATCGGCGAATTTGGCGGCAGCAAAACGCAAGTTAAGTTACACAGAGCTTTTAGCGCCATTCTCAGGAACAGTTTCAACCGTCGATAAGCAACGATTCGAAAACACGACTCCTGGAGAAACACTCCTGAGTGTGTACCAGAACGATAAGGTGTATGTGCGAATTCAAGTGTCAGATTCTATTTTGGCGTCGATCAGCCCAGACATGCGTTCGAGCAGTTACCGCCCACAAGCAACTTTTGGAGGTCACTCGGGGGAATATCCTCTGACGTATCTAGAGCACACTAGCGAATTGCACCCACAATCACGTACCTACGAGTTTTGGATGCAGATGCAGCAGCCTGAAAGTGAAATTCTGCCGGGCACGAGCGTTACGGTCAATGTGGATATGGCGAAAGCGGGTCTGAGTGATGTTCAAGGTTACCAGTTACCAATGACAACGCTAGAAGCGGGCTCTGAAGCTAATCAGTTCTATGTGTGGAAAATGGAAGACGGACAAGCATTCAAAAGCGAAGTAGAAGTCGACAAAATCAGTGGCCAAGGCGCATTAATCGCTCATGGTGTTGAGCAAGGTGATCGACTCGTAAACTCGAATCTAAGAAAACTCCGTGACGGAATCGAATTGTCAGGAAAAGCAGAATGAACATCGCAGAATATTCAATTAAAAACAAAGTAATCAGCTGGCTGTTTCTAGTCATTTTGGCCATTGGCGGTGTGTCGTCTTTTGGCAAGCTATCCCGTTTAGAAGACCCAGCTTTTACCATTAAAGATGCAATGATTATTTCAACTTACCCTGGCGCTACGTCTATGGAAGTTGAAGAAGAGTTAACGTATCCACTTGAAAAAGAGATACGACAACTGCCTTATATCGACAAGATCACTTCAACGTCGTCGAATGGTATGTCTCAAATTATGGTCAGCATGAAGATGGACTACGGTCCAGACGAGTTGCCCCAAATTTGGGATGAAATGCGTCGTAAAATCAACGATCTACAGCCAACACTGCCCATTGGTGTTAATTCAGTTCAGATTATTGATGATTTTGGTGACGTATTTGGTGTGATGATCATGCTGACCGGTGATGGTTACGATTATGTCGAGCTAAAACAGTACGCAGATTACCTAACGCGTGAAATCGAATTGGTTGACGGTGTTGGCAAAGTGAGTATTGCGGGTGACCAACAAGAGCAATTGTTTGTTGAGATGTCACTTGAGCGTTTAGCCGCGCTGAATCTAGATATGTCGATGGTTACTTCACTGCTATCACAACAAAACAGTGTGGTTTCGGCTGGAGAGGTGATGCTGAATGGTCAAAGCCTAACGATCAAGCCTAACGGCACTTTGAGCACGGTTGAAGAGTTAGAAAACCTGATCATTCATGGTCGTGATACGGGCAACCTCATTCGCTTGAAAGATGTCGCTGACGTGACTCGCGGTATCCAAGAAAAGCCAGGTAACGTATTAACTTACAATGGCAAACCAGCGATCAACCTAGGTATTGCGTTCTCTTCAGGCGTAAACGTCGTCGAAATTGGTAACGCGTTAGATGCCGAACTGGATCGTTTAGAAAGCATTAAGCCTGCCGGTGTAGAGCTGAACTACTTCTACAACCAAGCGCAAGAAGTAGACAAATCAGTGGCTGACTTTTTAATCAGCCTAGTAGAAGCCGTTGCTATTGTTATCATCGTACTGCTTTTTGCAATGGGTTTACGCAGTGGTTTGATCATCGGTCTAGTGCTTCTATTGACGGTATTTGGAACCTTCATCCTGATGGATTACAACGATGTCGAACTGCACCGTATCTCACTGGGTGCACTTATCATCGCTCTCGGTATGCTGGTGGATAATGCGATTGTTGTCGTTGAAGGTATTTTGGTTGGCTTGAAGAAAGGCAAAACCAAGCTTCAAGCAGCGAAAGACATCGTGACACAAACACAATGGCCACTATTGGGTGCGACCATTATTGCTATCACGGCCTTTGCACCAATCGGTTTGTCGAAAGACGCGACAGGTGAATTCATGGGCTCACTGTTCTGGGTTTTGTGTTTTTCATTGTTCTTGAGCTGGGTTACAGCGCTAACGCTGACTCCGTTCCTTGCAGAAATGATGCTGAAAGAAGAAGACAAGGTCGATGAGAACGAAGACCCATACAAAGGTATTCTGTTCGTTGTATTCGGCGCGTGTCTGAAAGTAGCACTTCGATTTAGGTGGCTTACCGTAGTAAGTATGGTCGCGCTATTAGCAGTTTCTGTGGTTGGTTTTGGTATGGTGAAGCAGCAGTTCTTCCCGCCATCAAATACGCCCATGTTTTACGTCGATATGTGGATGCCGGAAGGTACCGATGTACGTGAAACGATTAAGCAGACAGAAAAAGTTGAAAGCTACATTCGCCAGCAAGATGACGTTGAGTTTGTAACTACAACAGTTGGCCAAGGCATGCAACGTTTTGCGCTGACATACCAACCCGAGAAAAATTACGAAGCGTACAGTCAACTGCAGGTACGAACGACTGACCGAGACACCATGTTTAAAGTCCTAGAAGGGCTAGACAAGGACTTGGCCAATAAATTTGAACAACCTACGTTCCAATTTAAATTGATTGAGTTTGGCCCGTCGCCAGCGTCAAAAATCGAAGCTCGCATTAGCGGTGCAGACCCGCAGATCCTTCGCAGCATAGCTGTTGAGGTAGAAGATATCTTGTTGGCGGATCCTGGTTCTCGAAATGTGCGTCACGACTGGCGTGAACGCACCAAAGAGCTCGTGCCACTGTTTAACGAATCAAAGGCACGTCGCCTTGGCATTTCAAAGACGGATCTGTCTGAGACACTACAGATGGCGTTTGGTGGCTACAACATCGGTTTACTGCGCGATGGTACGCACATGTTACCTATCGTGGCACGCCTGCCTGAAGAAGAGCGTTTTGACTTTGAATCACTGAACAATGTGAAGATCTGGAGCCCATCACTGCAAACCTACATTCCTGTAGAACAAGTGATCGATGGGGTTGAGCTTCAATGGTCTGAGCCACTGATTCAACGTCGTGACAGAAAGCGTACGTTAACGGTTCTGGCTGATCACGATGTATTGGGTGATGAAACACCAGCTAGCTTGTTTGCTCGCGTAAAACCACAAGTAGAAGCATTGGCTCTACCAGAAGGTTACAGCATCAGTTGGGGCGGTGAGTACGAGAGTTCAAAAGATGCACAAGAATCTCTATTTGGTTCACTGCCAATGGGTTATTTGTTGATGTTTATCATCACTATGCTTCTGTTCAACTCGGTTCGTAAGCCACTTGTAATTTGGTTTACGGTGCCACTCTCTATCATTGGTGTTTCGATTGGTCTGTTAGGTACCAATATGCCATTCAGTTTCACGGCTTTCCTAGGCTTACTGAGCTTAAGTGGCATGATTTTGAAGAACGGTATCGTACTGCTTGACCAGATCAACAGTGAGCTACAAACAGGCAAAGACCCATATTTAGCGGTTGTCGACAGCGCGATCAGTCGTGTACGACCGGTATCTATGGCAGCACTAACGACTATCTTGGGCATGATTCCCTTGGTATTCGATGCATTTTTCGGCTCGATGGCGATTACCATCATGGCAGGCTTAGGCTTTGCTACAGTACTAACGCTAATAGTAGTACCAGTGATGTTCGCCATTCTATATAGAATCAAACCGTCCACTGCGGGTTATTAGGGATTGATATAAAACAGATTCTTTTAAGCCAGCCCAGTCAATTTTGATTGGGCTTTTTTACGGATATGATTTAATAAAACAAGACGAAGATAGGTCCGAACTAAGAGGACGTTGCGATAGCAATGCGTGCCTTAACAAGGATCGTTTTAAAAGATAGGTATTACAAAAGTGGTTAGCCAATGGTAAAGCGGCTTCCGGTATAATAGAGAATAGGGGCTAGATTCTAGATTGCTAGGCGGATATCCAACTCAATCGGCTTTGGCATGGCTAAGTGATAGCCTTGATACATATCGAAGCCTAAACTTTGCATCGCAGTCAGTTGCTGTTGGGTTTCTATCCCTTCGATGACCGTCTTTGCACTGATTTGATTGGCAAGCTTAACTACTAACTCCATTTTTTGAGTATCACCGTTTTCAAAATCCAACATCACAGAGCGATCGATTTTGATGATATGAGGAGTGATATGACGAACACGTTGCTCTGTTGACGCCTGTGCTCCAAAGTCATCAACCGCGATTTGAAAACCATTATCTGCAAGTGAGTGGGCCGCGTTTTTTAAACGCTCTTCACTTTCTACATTAAGTTCGACCAACTCCATGACGATTTGTTCGCACGATAAGTTAAGCTCGTGAAGACGTTTAGCTAACAGAGTGTCTTTTACTTTTTCTGATGCAAACAACTCACCAACGTTTGGAAGAACGTTCAAAAAAAGGTTTAAGTGACGGACCGTCGATTGTGCGAAGTTACGGATGTGAATTGCTCGGCTCAGCCTCTCTACGTTGATTTTGTCTGTGTATGAGGTTTCGTCTGAATGGAAGAAGTGATCTGGGCGAACGACATCACCTTTACAATTGGAAATACGAACCAAAGCCTCTACACCTATCTGAGTCAAAGAAGAATCAAATATAGGTTGGTAGACACTTGTAAGTGTTAAGTCTTGGTATTTCGCAATAAACTGCATATCGGCATCCACAGATATACAACTAATAAATTCACTTCTGTCTGATAAAATCATAATCGCTAATAAAAGGTGTTTATTCAGTGACGAGAATATACGTCACAGTTGTCATAATATTGACAGGTGTTGATAAATTGTCAATTAATAAAAATTAATTTGTCACGGTAACATCTAAATAATTAAAGTCAGCGAAAAATCAGGATGATAAAGGTCATTATGTATCAAGGGTATATATTGCTTAGCTTGTTTAATAGGTTCAGTGAATTTGATGTCTGAGTAACCTATATCATATCAACCCTATCAATATAAAGCCTTAACACGTATACACCTGAAATAAATATGGTTAAAGGCTTGCATTCTGGGGGAGTATCAAAATAATAAAATAAATAGATCTTTGTGGTTACATAAAAATGATGTCTGTCTCTCAAAATTAATATTGAGGTTGTTAAGTTATTAATTAGTAAACTGGAGAATCCGGATAATAAATGAGTGGAATATAGGCGTTATTTTATAAAATAATAGTGTAGGTATAATTATTTACATTATATATCAAATTGAAAATTGGCTTGTATTTTACTGCCATTGTATTACCGCATAAAGTTGCAGGTATTTACGAACTAGTTGTTGATTTCCAGAGCGTTTTAGCGGGTGAGCGAATCGGATAAAACACGGACTGATTTTGAAGTTACTATTTAAATCATCTGCGAATTGAGTATCACTCTCTCTTAGCGTGATACCTTGTAGGCTGTAGTCGCTAATCTGGTCTGGGAGTTCCCCCATCCACCAATGCAAGAGTTCACCACTGTTTTTGCTTCGACTTATCCAATGGTCGGAGACAATAATCAATAGGTCATTGGGTTGAATGGCAAATCCGTACTCTTGCTGCCAGTTATGAATGTCCAGCATCAACTTTTTACGACAAGTCTTTCCTGCGCTCACCATATGGTGGCTAATCATCCAAACGGTACCAATTTCAGAAGAGATTCGGAAGTGTCGTGGCGTTTCACCAGAAGAGAGCATTTCTAGTGGGCTTACGTTGCTTGCATGATTGAAGCTAACGAAAGTGTGCTCCATTCGTCTCGCAAACGCTTTGCCTATGTGATGTTCACTGATCCCTTGATTGTGTACGGCAGGGTAATGACGCTCACAAAGTTTCAAGCAATCGTCTTGAAACTGATTGACGCTTTTAATCACCAGATCTAATAACAATGAAGCCTCTTATACACGGTTGCTATCTTATTGATGGGCAATAGTACGGTAATTTCGGCGCCATTACCTATTGTCAAAGTGCGAGTTCTTGATCCCTCTATCAAAATTAACCATTACTGAGCGATTTTATGGATAGCACTGGCACTCTACTGGTCTGTAAACTAAATTATGAGGAATTATAGCTAGTTAGAAAACTTGAACTGATTGGCAGAGTTGCAGTGAGCTAACGAAATTATAGCTTAGTCGGCTAATCACAATTGTTCTACATACTCTTTATTTGGAAACACCCATGACCATTCAATTAGATTCAAAGCAAAAATCCGAACTCACTCATACACTTCAAAAGTATCTACAAGATGAGCTCGATGTAGAGCTTGGTCAGTTCGACACTGAATTCTTAGTCGACTTCATCAGTAAAAAGTTTGGAGCCGTGTATTACAACAAGGGGATAGAAGACGCTCAAAAAGTGATGGAACGTAAGATGTTAGACATATCAGATGAGCTCTATGAAATTGAACAAATCGTTGAGATATAACTCAGCAAGCGATTGTTCGACAAAGAAATTTGTCCATAAAGCAACTTGTTCAAAATTTTTGAATAACTCGTTTAATTTGAAATGATGTAACTAATGTAAAACTTGGTAAATAATATGTTACGCAAACTTGGTGTAGGGTACGCTTTTCAAAACTACACGACACGTAACATTCGGAAGAGATGCATGAACAACAACGTCAAAAATTACAATCCTTTAGCAAGAGCAATGCATTGGATCTCAGCACTCGCAATATTTGGCCTATTTGATGTAGGCCTATGGATGGTTGATCTTTCTTACTACAGTGAGTGGTACAAAACAGCACCAGACTACCACCGTTCGGTAGGCATTCTTTTGGCTGCCGTTACCATTATCCGCTTGCTTTGGAAGCTGGTTACCGCGTCACCTAATGTGGAAGGTAAAAGCTATGAAGTTGTAGCGGCGAAGATCGCTCATGGATTTATGTACATTAACTTAGCGGTTTTATTTATTTCAGGTTATTTGATTTCGACATCAGATGGCCGTGGGATCGAGGTATTCAATTGGTTCACTGTACCAAGTATGGGTGAACTATTTGCAAACCAATCTGATCTCGCAGGAACGGTTCACTACTATGCTGCATGGGTACTGATCATTATGGCATCAGTGCACGCCTTAGCGGCGATAAAACACCACGTTATCGACAAAGACGATACGCTACGAAAAATGATAGGAGCTTCAAAATGAAAAAGTCAATTATCGCTACAGGATTAGCATTTGCTATGGCAATGCCTTTCGCTGCGAACGCCGCTGATTACGTGATTGATACAAAAGGTGCGCATGCTTCAGTTAACTTCAAAGTTAGCCACCTAGGTTACAGCTTTATCCAAGGTCGTTTTAACACATTCTCAGGTGACTTCTCATTTGATGAGAGCAACGTTGAAGCGTCTAAAATCAGCGTAACGGTTGATACAACTAGCCTTGACTCAAACCACGCAGAGCGTGATAAGCACATCCGTAGCGGTGATTTCATCAATGCTGGTAAGTTTTCTGATGCGACATTCAACAGCACAAAAGTGGTTGATAAAGGCGACGGCAAACTTGAAGTTATGGGTGACCTTAAACTTCACGGTGTAACCAAGCCTATCGTAATCGAAGCTGAATTCATCGGTGCTGGTCAAGACCCATGGGGCGGTGAGCGTGCTGGTTTTGTTGGTACAACTCGTCTA
This sequence comes from Vibrio sp. 10N.247.310.17, assembly GCF_041466605.1. Lineage (NCBI taxonomy): Bacteria > Pseudomonadati > Pseudomonadota > Gammaproteobacteria > Vibrionales > Vibrionaceae > Vibrio > Vibrio sp. 10N.247.310.17. Next base: position 42,544 of record NZ_JBFSTC010000031.1, read on the forward strand.
GAGCTTGCTGACTTCAATATCCCAGTAATGGGCGCTTCAAGCTATGTCGACATGGATCTGCATGTTGAAGGTGTAAAGAAGTAATCTAGCTATCAATAATCGCTATCAACATATTTAGAAAGATCAAAATCCTAGTCGATACGAGATAGGTCGGCTGTTAGCCGGTTATTTAGTCATATGGAAAGTAGCAAAGCAGCTAGAATATAGAGAAAGGCGCAAAGTTTTCACTTTGCGCCTTTTTTATTGAGGTAAATGGCCACGCGTTTAGGTCTGTTTTGTGTCAAACCTTTTACTGCGTCTTAAGCCACCATTTACCTCTGCCAGTCAACGTTGCAATGACTGAGTTATCTAGCTGAACGACTAATCCCTAATAGTTCAGCCTACGATTCGTTACTTTGTTTCTAATGAAACGCTTGCTTTGTAAACAGTCGCTAGTTAAGCCGTTTCTAGTTCAGCCTTTGGAACCACGTTTAGGCGGTCGCCATAGATTGGACGTAGTGCTTGCATAACTTCAGTACGAGTCATCACACCGACCATTACGCCATTTTCTAGCACTGGAAGCATATGTGGTTGGCTTACTTTCATCGCTTTTGCACGCTCTTCTAAAGAAAGAGAGGTCAGGCGAGTGGCATAGCCCATGCTTGTTGTCGGGTACAGTTGTTCTTTATCGATACATAGGAACTCAGCAACATCGACCAGTTTGTCGTTTGCATCAATAGCCACTACGTCACGGCTCATTAGGTCTACCACTTTCTGACCTTTAGTCGGAATGTAGTCTTGGCACCAAAGGTCAACCATTACGTCGTGAACAGATAGGATACCTACTAGGCGGCCTTCAACATCGCAAACAGGAGCGCTAACAAGTTGAGCATCTAAAAGTGAATCAATCGCCACTGAAGTAGGCATTTCTACGCTCAGTGTAATTGGTTGAGTGTTCATGATTTGCTTGATAGTAGTTGTAGTGTTCATAGTGGTTTCCTTAACTGACGTAATTTCTGTTGTTTGAGTTATTGCTGTAATTTTTGCCGCTTTAAGCTGCGGGCGACGGTAGATACTCCAATTGGCTAAGCCGACCAATACCGCACCACCTACAATGTTGCCGAATGTCACTGGTATTAAGTTTGCAGTGACAAATTTCATGATGTTCAGGTCTGCATACTGGGCTGATGTTGCGCCAATTTGCATCCAAAAACTCTCTGGTGCGAATGCTTGAATTGTGATGCCTAATGGAACCATGAACATATTCGCCACACAGTGTTCAAAGCCTGAGCTAACGAACATTGCAACGGGTAATACGGTCATCATTGCTTTAGTCATGGCGTTAGCTGAGCTGAACGTTAACCAAATTGCTAAACACACTAGTAAGTTACAAAGCACACCCAAAGCGAAAGCTTGAACAGGGCTGTGGTGTAGCTTGTGTTGAGCAATGTTCAGAGCGTTTAAGCCCCATTGCCCGCCATCCAGTTGATATAAGCCTGCTGCGCTTACCAAAGCCAATAGGAACATGGCACCGATAAAGTTACCGACGTAGACCTTGCCCCAGATAGACAACATCTTAGTGAAGGTGATTTGCTTGTTAGCCCATGAAATGCTTGATAAAACTGAACTGGTAAACAGCTCGCCACCGCAAATCACAATCAGGATTAACCCCATGCTGAATGCAAGACCACCGGCTAAGCGACTTAATCCCCATCCTGCATCAGCGCTACCTGTGGTCACCGTGATGTAGAATAAAAAAGCAAGCCCGATGAATGCGCCAGCCATGATTGCCAAACTCAATGTCATGCTGCTGGTTTTATTTGCTTTGCTTAATGCAAATTTCTCGGCTTCCGCCATCATTTCTGTTGGCGAGAACAGTTGCTGATTTTCAGAAGTGCTGGTTGCCATATCCCCCCCTTAAACAATCCGTCATGTGTAATTCCTAGTGTTAATGACTTGGTTAATCCGTAATGGTTAATCAGTAATGTTTTGCAGGGCTCGTTGTGTCCTGCCATTCCAGATTAGGGTGTTGAGGGGTAGAGGTAAAATTGATAATTTTTAGAAACCACATCAAAAATATTGATATAGATTTGGTTAGGCGTAGAATGAAATTGATTGCTCATCGGCTTAACAAAAAACGAGCAGCAGGACATAAGTTATTAAAAGAATTAAGGATAGATTTTGCGTTATTCATTAAAGCAACTCGCCGTCTTTGACGCGGTAGCAGATTCGGGAAGCGTAAGTCAGGCAGCTGATAGGCTTGCATTGACTCAGTCGGCGACAAGTATGTCTCTTGCACAGTTGGAAAAAATGCTCGGCAGGCCTTTGTTTGAAAGGCAGGGCAAGCAAATGGCGCTCACTCATTGGGGCATGTGGCTTAGGCCAAAAGCGAAGCGTTTACTGCAAGATGCACAGCAAATTGAAATGGGGTTTTACGAGCAGCATTTATTGAGTGGAGAGCTCAAACTCGGTGCGAGCCAAACCCCGGCAGAACACCTGGTTCCAGACCTCATCAGTATTATTGATAACGACTTTCCTGAGATGCGAATCTCGCTTGGTGTACAAAGTACCGATGCGGTTATAGATGGCGTATTAGATTACCAATATGACCTTGGCGTTATCGAAGGTCGCTGCGACGATAACCGAGTTCATCAAGAAGTGTGGTGTACCGACCATTTAACGGTGGTTGCATCGGCTCATCACCCATTTGCAAAGCGTGAACGTGTCAGTTTGGCGCAACTAGAACAAGCGAAGTGGGTATTGCGTGAACATGGTTCAGGTACTCGCAAAGTTTTTGATAGCTCTATTCATCATTTAATTGGTGATCTTGATGTTTGGCGAGAATATGAACACGTTCCTGTTTTAAGAAGTTTGGTAGCAAACGGCCCATATTTAACGTGTTTACCTTATCTCGATGTCGAGCAGTTTGTTGAATCTGGCCAGCTCGTTACTTTGAATGTTCCTGAGCTTGAAATGGAACGTACGCTTTCGTTTATTTGGCGTGCGGATATGGCAGAAAACCCACTTGCTGAATGTATTAAGCGAGAAGGCAAGCGCATGATGAAAGGCAAACCGTCAGTTCTATAACGGTAATTTGATAATATTCTGATAACCTAATATGTTGAATAAGCGATACCGGTCTCTACCTGGTGATAAATGCACATTCGCGTACATTATTAATGTGATCATGATCGGCTAAAAGAAGGCGTTCTTCCCATAATATGCTTACTTGATTTTAAGTGAGGCTAAATCCGGTGCGATGAATTTCGTAATTAGGCTTTAGAAATAGTATGAGTACATTAGTCGCGATTTCATTAACAACAGGTATTTTGTCAGGTCTATGGGGATGGATAGCTATCTCTTTCGGCTTGCTGTCATGGGCCGGTTTCTTAGGTTGCACCAGTTATTTTGCTTCGCCAACGGGCGGTGTTAAAGGACTAGCAGGCAGCTTACTGACCAACATGACAGGTGTATTCTGGGCAATGGTGATTATCGAAAGCTCAACCTTCGCAGGGTTAGAGATATTAGGCTATATGATTACCGCTGTTGTCGCTTTCTTTATGTGTATTCAAGCCAAACAAGCGTGGCTAGGTTATATCCCAGGAACCTTCATTGGTTGCTGCGCGACGTTTGCAGCCGGCGGCGATTGGCAACTTGTCGTGCCATCTTTACTGCTTGGTGGTGTCTTTGGATACTTGATGAAAGCAACGGGGCTTTGGCTTCACGAAAAATCGACTCAATCTTCGGAAGCGGTTGAACAACACGCTAAGCAAGCCAAGGCTTAATTCGTTAACCTAGCCTTAATTCGTTAACCTAACCTTAGTTTAGTCACTGTGAACTCTTGCAAGATAACCCCCAATTAATTTGTATATCGATTTATACAGGCACACCACTTGGTGTGCCTTTTTTGGTTCTGGTTTTGGTTTCTTAATCAATTCAAGAAATTATCAACAGAAGAACTAATAGCACTTATCAGATAAGCAAGAAGCTAGGTATTTCCGTTTGCCATGGTGATCACGCGTTTCAAAGTCCATCTCAACAACAATGGAATACAGTCTTGTCCTTGATTCTCACAATGAGACACGATCGCTAAAGCCAGGTCTGGTTTTGCGTGTTTCTTGAGAACTTTAGCCACAACTTTTTTCGCTGGAATAGGGTGATCATAAGGAATCTTAACCATGTCTCTGAAAAAGTTCTCAAACCCATTCATGTACAAGTAGTGCTCGATGTCTCTATCAGGCAGTTCTGTGAGGCGATGTCGTTCTTGATCATTACCAAGTTTAGATAGCACAGTCGCCGCATACTTCTTACCAGCAGCGTCTCCGTCAGTCACCACGTGCCAATCGATGCCAAACTCTTGCGCTACTTTAATGAGCGCTTTAAGACCAGACTGCGCGAACTCAATAATTTGAACGCCTTCCGCAGCAAGGTTATACCCACATTGGTTGGCTAACTCGTTAAACAACCAGACTTCGGTTTCACCTTCTACCAACAACCAACAGCGAGCATACAGAGCGCCGGACCGGTGAAAACGAATATGAAAACCAATTCGACGAAGTTCATCTTTGCTGAAGTGGTTCACATTGAGCTGGTTGGCTATGGTTTTATCTGACTGACGTACCAAACGACGAATCGATTGAAGTGGTACAGCAGCAAGTAGATCGCCACTGTTGGTGGTAAGGATTTTTTGCATGGGTAACTTCTGCATCAAGCTCCAAGCCCTTGCTAGGTGCGTTGGGTGCAGTCGACCCTCTGGATCTTCAAGGATCAAAAGAGGGCGCGCACATCGTCTTAAGTCTGTCGGCCCTTTGGCCTGTAGATAAGCGTTAAGTAACCCCATGAATAACAGCCGAGTTTGTTTATTCTTGGTCTCCTCGACCAATTGATGAATGCTCTTGTCGTTCGCTCCAGCTGAGTACAGTAGCCCGTCACGCGGTTTTCTCGGATTCTTACGTGAGACACTCTTAAATGAGAAGTAGTGTTCTATTAAGCTTTGCATTGACTCAAGACTACTGCGCATTTCACCTTTATTAACATGTCCGGGTATCGCCATAAGGCGACGGCAGGTGTTGTCGATGCGTTTTTCTATCCTTGCCTGACGCCCATTTCCGTTTCCATTGCTGCCATTACCATTGGTTGTTTGACTCTGGCCGTTACCATTTCCACTCACATTATTAGCGTGCCCGTTACTAGCATGAACGGTGTTAGTGTGAACATTACCCGGTAGATGAGCATTGTGGTTAAGTGAATTGCCGTTGAAAGGGCGATCGAAGTGCCTTGCGTCTCTCAAACGAATTACAGGGTGTAACGTCATTAATTCTTGAGCGAGCTTTTCTGAGTGATGAAGCTTGAGAGGGTTTCCGTCCAACCCCAAAAATGCATAGTGTGTTGTGGTTTCATATTGTTCTAACGTGGCACTGATTCGATAATAGATACGAAAAACACCAAACTCGTCTTGAACCCAAACCGGTTTGAGTTTGCGATAACGTCCTGCATTTAGCTCACTTTTATCGTTGGCTTTTAATGCGAGAACAATTTGAAGGTGTTGAGACTGTGGATGTGAAACTGAGTAATCGACATGGAAATCGGTCATTTCGAAGTGATATGGAACTCCGTCTGAAGGGAGAACGACGGAAAGGGCATCCAATAATGAAGACTTACCCCAAGTATTTTCACCAATAAGCGTGGTTAGCTCATCAAACGCAAGAGACATGCGCTTAATACCTCGAAAGCCAGAAATCTCGATTCTTTCTAGTTGCATAGGCTTACTCCTAACGGAAGGCTCTGCTAATTGTTTGAAAGCTAACAGATATCTTTAATCATAATCGAAAAACACAAATCTGGTATGCTCACCTGTCACAAAACCCGTTGTTTATTTATACGGTGCAAAATGAGATTTTCGATCTATCTCGAGTATTTTTTTGCAGTGCAGTTTCATAAAATTCACGATTCTGTCATGATTCTCGACCTAGTATGAAGGGACAAAGAGAGAAGAAAATATGACTAAAAAGAATAAGCCGACAAAAATAGTGTTGGCACACATCAACGACACCCACTCATACTTTGAACCAACCTCGTTACAGCTATCACTTAAAATGAACAACCACATCATTGAACCTTATGTCAGTACTGGTGGCTTTGCTCGAATTTCAACACGCTTCAAACAAATAGAACAAGATGCCCAGCGTCAGAAGGTTGGAACCCTGTTCCTGCATGCTGGTGACTGCTTCCAGGGCACTTTGTACTTTTCTTTATTCAAGGGAAAAGCCAACGCCGATTTGTTGAACGCCCTTAATATAGATGCCATGACGCTCGGCAATCACGAGCTAGACATGGGTAATGAGCCCGTTGCGATTTTCGCTAAAAGAATCAAATTCCCACTGTTGTCCGGTAACTGGAACCTATCGAATGAGGATATCAATAAAACTCATACCTTAGCGGACAACGAAATTGTTAAGCCTTATCTGACTGAAACGCGAAGTGCTTCTTTTATAACGAAAGAGTTTGATGGCGAGAAGGTTGCAATATTCGGCTTAAGCATCGATAAGATGGCAGGCATTGCTAATCCAGATATCGATACACCATTTGAAAATGCTTTAGAAACCGCAAAAGCGACCATTGAGCAGATTCATAAAGCTGGTATCAACAAGATTGTGTTACTTAGTCATCTTGGTTACGAAGCGGATTTAGAGTTAGCAGCCAACGTAACAGGTATTGGTGTCATTGTGGGAGGGCACAGCCACCGCTTGCAGGGCGACTTCTCTGATATCGGCTTAGTCAAAGACGATGACTACGGTGTGAAAGTCGGTGACACCTATGTTGTGCAAGCGGGTTTCCACGCCATGAGCCTAGGACACTGCGAAATCGAGTTCGATGCTGAAGGCAAAGTGGCTCACTTTAACGGTAAGAACGAACTGTTATTAGGCCGTCGACTCTTTATAGATGCAAAGCTAAGTGAAGTCGGGCAAGACGACGCTCATGACATGGCGTGTGAGTTTTTGAATAATCACCCCAATATCGCAGTGTGTAAGAAAGATCCTGAGCTGCAGAGCATTCTTACGGATAAATACCAGCCGCGAGTTCGAAAGCTTCAGCAACAAGTGATTGCTCATGCAGATACCAAACTTCGCCATGTACGTATTCCAGATGATAAAGGCCCGAGTCAACTCGCGCCCTTGGTTGCTCAATCATTTCACCATCTAATGAACAAGAAAGGGCATCAGGTTGACTTTGCCATTCACAACGCAGGTGGTGTTAGAAATTCACTGAATAGCGGCGATGTTTCTGTTGCCGATATTGCCGGAAAACTACTACCGTTTGCCGTACCCATTGGTGTGTATGAAGTAAAAGGTGAAACGATTGCTGGCATGCTTGAAGGTGCAATCAATAACGCGATTGATAATGGTGTGGTCGGTACGGGTTCTGGCAGCTTTCCTTATACTCATAACTTGAGATTTTGTTATCACAAAGAAGCACCCTTAGGACATAGGATTCACCATTTAGAAATTCACTCTGAAGTATCGGGTTGGCAAGCTGTTGTGCGTGAACGTATTTACCGAGGCGCGTCGTCAGCCTACACCATGAAAGGAAAAGAGGGCTATAACGCCGTCTTAGATATGATAGGTGATGGCGTGGTGACGACCGATTCTATGGCAGACTGTTTTATCGAGTTTCTACAAGAATACCCAGAATCTCTTAAACACAATGAACCGCTGAATTGCATGGAGTGTTTTAGATAATCAGCGCCAATGCTTGCACTTAACATTATTAGTTCTAGCTGTTTATAAATTTGGCACTGTTTATGCTTTATTCCTGCAGGTCACACTTCTTGTGGAGATAAGCATGGATAAGAAAGATTGGTTAGATGCAGTAGCGGTGGTTGGTTGGGTATCGGTTTGGTCTGCGTTAGTGTATTTGATACCGACTGCAGGATTGTAATTTACGCAAGATTGTAATTTGCGCAGAATTATTACTTGATCGTTTTGCAGTGTAACTATGCAGTGCCATCGTGAATTTGGTTAGCGGATTTATTCTTAGAATCAATTCGAGTGTCTATTTGACAGGGTGGCATCAATAAGAAAGGAGCATTTGCTCCTTTTTTGTATTTCTAGTGCAAATTTTAATAGACGAAACACAAATAGGGGAATATTATCCACGCGTTTGGGGAGTAGTTAGCGCAAGTTTACATGTCGTCATCTCGTTAGGCTAAGAGCCTATCCGGTATGTAAAGGTGAAATCCCATATTTCACTTCAACGAGACCAACGCAATCACAATCAAGATCCGTCGTGGAACTTGATATGTTTTGTTTGCGGAAGGTCTTTGTAAAGTTCTTCCGCCCGGAGGAATAATGAACTCAACTCAATCTCTATTATCTACAAATAGTGAATCCTTTTTTTCATCGCCAATCATGACGACTTATGCGGGTTTTTTCCTGCTAACAGTGATTCTCGTCTCTATTGATATCTATCAGACTCGTGGTGGGAACGTCACAATTAAAAAAGCGGCAATCTGGAGTAATGCCGTTCACTTAAGAGTGAACGGCATTTTTGTTCTTAGCATACCGTTGT
>NZ_JBFSTC010000032.1:0-50719 GCF_041466605.1 Vibrio sp. 10N.247.310.17
GCTCGGAAGGATCCTTCAACCGATCACTTTGGCTTTAACTGATCGGCATTAGGCAATCTGGAGCGTTTTTTGGTTTGTACTTGCATTTTTGTTTGCTGGTTCTATTTACTTATTCTGGGACATTTATGCACCAAATAGTGACTACACAGCGCAAAAAGCAACCGTGTCATTCATTACGGGTTACTTGCTAGAAAAATCACTCAGTGTAGACAACCTATTTGTTTTCGCGATGATCTTTGCTCAATACCAAGTTCCTGAGCATCTAAGACCACGTGCGCTTCTTTGGGGCGTAATTGGTGCATTGGTACTTCGTGCAATTATGATCGCACTAGGCGCACAGCTGTTGGCTGAATACCACTGGGTGCTTTACGTGTTTGCTGCGTTCTTGATTGGTACTGGTATTAAACTGGCGTTAGACAAGGGCGAAGAGGAAAGCGTGAATACACTGCCTGAAAAGCTACTTCGTAAAGTGATGCCGGTAACCGAAGATTTCCATGGCCCTGCATTAATGGTTAAACAGGGTGCTAAATGGGCATTCACTCCAATGATGTTGGTGATCGGTGCGATTGCAGTTATGGATGTGATGTTTGCATTGGATTCTATTCCTGCGATCTTTGCGGTAACACAAGAACCTTTCTTAGTACTTGCTGCAAACGTATTTGCGTTACTTGGTCTCCGTTCTTTGTACTTTGTACTGCAAGGCATGATGGATAAGTTCATTTATTTGAAGCCTGCACTGGCATTCATCATGGTCTTCATTGGTGTAAAAATGCTACTGGTTGATAGCGAATGGGCCATCCCGACGTATTGGTCGTTGGCGGTGCTGATTTCTACCATGACGATTGCGGTTATAGCGTCGATTTATGCGAAGAAGCCAGACATTGAACAAGTGAATTAGAAACAAATATAACTTATCGAAAAGTTTATAATCGGTACGTGGTCGATGAAGTGGAAAATTTATTTATGTAAAATTTCTGTGACATTGGCCACTGTTGTTTGAGGGTTATTTGTACTAAATGCATGATTTAGGCACTGTTGTGAATTTTTACTCATCAAGCGTGAATATGTATTTCAAGGTGTTGTTAATGGTTTGTTTTATTAGAAAAACTAATCTGAATTTATAATTTTAGTCATTTTTTAACCTGCAAAAGATCACCTATTATTCTTGTCATCAGAACGAACCACATAAACAAATTTATAGAGAGGCAATCATGGCTCAAGCAATGCAAATGAATACTATCGCTGTTCCTAACTCTATGGATAAGAAGACCTACTCGGTTAACATCAAAGGATTGATTGCACACATTTTCGATATTCTTTTCGTAGACAACTCTCCACGTAGCTACTACGCAAGCGACCTATCTGGTCACATGCAACGCGATATCGGTATCAACCGTTAATCTCTGCGTTAACATGTAAAAATATAGAATTTAAAAAACGCCAGCTTCTGAAGCTGGCGTTTTTGTATCTGAAAGAAGCTGTGTATCTAAAACAAGCTGTCTACCTGAAATAAACTACACATCTGAATAACCCCAGCATCTGAAATAAACTCAGCACCTGAAAGAAAAATCTAGGCATAACGGTCTGTATTTGAGCGCCAGTAAATTCGCTTTGTACAAGGATCTCGGTATGTCACACGCCACACGCAATTCATCATTGATTAAACTTTGTTTACTTGCCTTGCCAATCGGCGCCTATTCCTCTGCGTCGTTTGCACAAACGTGGAGTAACGAAGGCCAGCCTGCTCAGGTTATTGAGCTGTTTACCTCTGAAGGTTGTTCTAGTTGTCCGCCTGCTGACACGTACCTTAGTACTTTTGCAGATCATCCAAAACTTTGGACCGAGGTCATACCGCTTGCTTATCACGTAGACTACTGGGACTACTTAGGCTGGGGAGACAAGTTCGCCAGCAAGGCATTCAGTCAGAAGCAGCGTTTATACAAAGCTTATGGGGTAACAAGTGGCGTCTATACACCGGGCTTCGTTGTCGATGGAAAAGAGTGGCGTGGTTACTTTAATTGGCTAGACAGAGCGTTGCCTTCGCTCCAACAACAAACTAATCCCAAATTAACAGTGAACCATAAAGGCGATACGTTCAGCGTGAGTTACGAAGGCAAAGGGGATTATGTCGCTCATATTGCCTTGTTGGCGATGAACGAAGTCACCAGCGTTAAAGGGGGCGAGAACAGAGGTAAGAAACTTGATCACGATTTTGTCGTGGTTTACGACGGCTATCAACTTGGTGAGTCTGATTGGCAATTCAATATCGATTTCTCTCCTTTAGTCGCCACGCCAGATGCAGTAGCCGTTTGGTTAACCGAACCTAACTCGTATACACCGGAACAAACGGTAGCAGGATGGCTGAATTAAACTTGCGATAACTTGATACTGGATGTGTTGTAGTGGGGGCTCATTGCTAAAACACGAGAGAAAGGGGCGATTTAGTTACGTAATACTGCTGAAATACGTTAATATAGCGCGCTATTATTTTAGCTTTGAGTTCCTGCAATTAATGACTAACACCACAACACCAACCAACTTCTCTGATCTTGGCTTAATCTCTCCTTTGATGGCTCGTCTTACCGAGCTTGAATACCAACAGCCAACGCCTATCCAAGCGCAAGTTATTCCAAGTGTGTTAGCAGGACGCGACCTAATTGCAGGCGCAAATACAGGTTCAGGTAAAACTGCAGCATTTGCACTTCCACTGTTACAAAAGATCCATGAAGATGCACCTTTAGACCGCCGTTCGGGCAAAGGTAACTATGTTTCTGGCCTTATCTTGGTTCCTACACGTGAGCTTGCTAAGCAAGTTGCCGATAGCGTTAAGTCTTACGCAGTACATTTCAACGGTGCAATCAAAACGGTTTGTGTATTCGGTGGTGTATCGGTGAACATTCAGATGCAAGCGTTACGTGGCGGCACAGACATCTTGGTGGCAACACCGGGTCGTTTGCTTGATCTGATCTCAAGCAACGCTATCAAACTCGATAAAGTAAAAACGTTAGTGCTTGATGAAGCTGACCGAATGTTGAGCCTTGGCTTTACAGAAGAACTTGATGCACTCTTGAAGCTATTGCCGAGCAAGAAGCAAACCTTGTTGTTCTCTGCGACTTTCCCTGAGCAAGTTAAAACGCTGACTCACGAATTACTGAACGACCCAATTGAAGTCCAACTTCAAAGTGCCAATGCGAGCACGCTAGTTCAGCGAGTATTCGAAGTCGAAAAAGGCCGTAAGACAGCTTTGTTAGCGCACCTGATTCAACAACACGAATGGCGCCAAGCTCTTATCTTCGTGAATGCGAAGAACAGCTGTGAACATTTGGCTGATAAGCTTTACAAGCGCGGTATCATTGCTGAAGTATTCCACGGTGATAAAGGTCAGGGTTCACGTACTCGTATCCTAGAAGATTTTAAATCTGGCGAGATTGACGTTCTGATCGCGACAGACATCGCAGCTCGTGGTCTGGATATTGAAAAGCTTCCTGTAGTGATCAACTTTGACTTACCACGTAGTCCATCAGACTACATGCACCGTATTGGCCGAAGCGGTCGTGCAGGTGAGGTTGGCTTAGCATTATCTTTGATCGATCACGAAGACTACCATCACTTCACAATCATCGAGAAGAAGAACAAAATTCGTCTTGAGCGTGAGCAAATCGAAGGCTTTGAAGTGGATGAAGAAGCAACCGCTGCACTTGTTGCTGCATTAAAACCAGTTGCGCCACCGGCTGGTACAGGCAAGAAGAAAAAGAAGAAAGCACCTAAAAACCAAGATGTTTGGTTGAGAAATAACTGATATTGAGTCAGTAAAAATAGAATTTCTAAAGGCGCTTAATTGCGCCTTTTTTATTTTTAGCCCTAAGTTTAGCAAATCCGCGTAACGAGATTAAACGACACTCTTGACTCTAAAGAGGTCAGTAAATAATTTGCCGATCATCAAAATGACGAGCAGTGTGGTTAGCATCAGTAATGGTGTTTGAATCTGATAAACCGGTGTTAGATTAAGCGCGCCAGACGTCAGTACGACCAGCAGGTTAATGCCAAGTATTCGGTGCACCATCAGTTTAGGCGTTGCGAACACTTTCCATATCACCATGCTATTAATGAAATAGAACAGTGCTAATTGCCACAACTCAGTCATCATCGGCATGATAAAGATGTATTGAAGTAAAATAACGGTACCAGTGCCTATCACCCCGAAAAACGCATCTTTGATAACACTTGGTGGCATCGTCGGTAACATGGAAGAAAATACGCCTGCAATCATCGGAAAAATAAAACCGCCCGGCACAGGTAGATATATCCAAACCAGTAGCGACGTGACGAACATCGAGACTCCTTGTAAGACTTTTCTCCCATCTTCATCCAGGTGTTGAACAAAGGTACGGTGCTCATGGTGCCAAGAAACGTTTTTCTTCTCACTCTTCACAAACGGCACATCATCAATCAATGACAAGTGTGGCGCCATTAACTCTAGTTTTTCCAGTTTTTCTGTGAGAATTGGCCAATCAATAGGTTGAGTAAGTTCATCCGAGGCGAGTTCAAGCAGACGATCTTGAATATGAGCAATTTCACGGACACGTAAACGCCACGCTTGGATATTTTGCTTTAGGTGATAACTGCCAGTGAGCGGTAAATCCAACAGTTGATAAAGCTTTTTAATATTAGCGGTATTGGACTCTAAGGCTTCTATATCAAGGTTATTGGTATCGCTCATTGCTGTTATCAGCGTTTCTCTGCTTGTTTCAAATCGTTGTTCGAAGTTTTGTTCAGTGTTTACCGGCCAGATTAGACGATAAACAATCGAGAAGGTGATAACGCCTAGCAAAGTTTCTTGTATTCGTAGCACCGCAAAATAGAATGTAATTTGGTTATCGAATCCCCCCATACAAGAGATGATGGAACAGACAGCAAAGCCTATAGAAAAGACATAACCGTACTTTTCATCACTCGACATGAAGATGCATGTACCGAGAAATAAAGTGAAAAACATCAAAAACAGAAAGCGGTCTTGCGAAAACATCGCAATCAAGAAAAAGGCATAACCCGTCCCTAACAAGGTTCCCATTAATCGGTTATGGCCTTTGTTTATTGAATGGGCAAAACTCTCGTTCAATGCCATGACAGCAACCGCAATTGCCGCCCAATAGGGTTTTTCCCACTGAAACCACAACGCAAGGCAGATAGAGATAACAATCGCGAGAGAAGCCTTAATTGCTTCTTTGGTCGATGCACTGAACATAAATGCCATCCAACTATTTGATTATTTTGATTGAAGCTGTCATGCCGACACGAAGTTGCAAGTCTTCAGGCACGTTATCGAGTACTACTTTAATTGGTATACGCTGAGCGAGGCGAATCCATTGAAAATTTGGGTTCACGTTGGGAAGAAGGTCTTTACCAGTACTGCCATCTTGTGTCGCAATGCCAAAGCCAATGCTTTTAATATGGCCTTTTAATTGAACATCATTGTGCGTCATGAGCGTGACGATAGCTTTGTCGTTTGGTGCAACGTTCACAAGATCAGTTTCTTTGAAATAGCCTTCGATCCAGAAACTGTCTTCATCGATCAGCGCAACTACCGGTGTATTAGCGACGACTTGAGAGCCTTCTCGTAGGTTTAAGTTCGTGATGAAGCCATTCGTTGGAGCGTAAACCTTGGTGTATTTGAGATTTAAATGTGCCTCTTCAACATTGGCCTTTGCTAGTGCAACGTTAGCTGCATTTGTCTCAACCGCGTTGTTCAGGTTATTCAAGGTCAGCACTGGCAGCGCGCCAGGCGTTCTTTTTTCTAAGTTCAACGCGCGTTGCTCTTCGTTTTTAGCTTTTGCTAAGAGCGCGCGAGCCTGTTTCTGTGTCGCGAGTGCTTTATTGTAGGCCGCTTGATAAATACTTGGGTCGATCTCAAACAGTAGATCCCCTTTAACTACCTGTGAGTTGTCTTCAATATGGACTTTAGTTACTTGCCCGGTGACTCGAGGGGTAATAGAAACTATGTAAGCGCTGACCTGACCATCTCGAGTCCAGGGATTACTCGAATAAGATTGGTAATAGCTATAAACCACAGAGCTTGCGGCAACGACCAGTAGTAGCGTGATGAGATAACGTTTAATCAAGGTGAATTCCTCAGAAGATGGTAATGAATTGACCGATAACGCCGACGAAAATCACGATTAGGCTTAATTCGGCAATTGCAGGAAAAGCGACATATTTATGTAGCCCAAGTTTTGTCGCGATTGAGCCAGTCAATATCGTCAATACATAAGCTAACGCGATAACCAATAGCAAAGGAGGGAAGTAGATCTCACCCCACACGAGTTCATGTGGCATTGTGTTCATGGGTCTGTCTCTATCGTTTTAAGAAGGTAACGATAAAGGAAATGCGGTGATGTTAATAATCGTATATAGAGGATCAGATCCATCAAATACAGACAGGTTTAGGTATATACTAGGAAGGATAGGCAGCAAAGGTACAAATCAGTATTCACGTTTGTTCAGTCTTTTTATCATTATTAATTCTGATGCAGTAGACATTTTTCTATCTCGTATGCATGACCAAGAAAGTAAGTACATTAAAATGAACTTTAGTATTGAACAACTTCTCGCGTTTGTGACTGTCTATGAACAGCGGTCATTTAGCAAGGCGGCGGTAAAGCTTAACAAGCACAGAACGACCGTGGGTCAGGTGATTACAAACTTGGAAGATCACCTTGCAGTGAATCTTTTTGAAAGGGTCGGGCGCTCTGTTGAACCAACGGAGGACGGGCACCTCCTTTATCACTATGCAAAACAGACGATTGAGCAAGCTCGTACTTTTGACAAAGTGGCGTTGAGCCTCTCTTATGGTGGGTTAGAGAAAATAACAATCGCGTATTCTAGTTTCGTTCCACAACGTGTTTTGGTAGATATACGAAAACGACTTAAGCACGATTTCCCAATGATGCGAGTGAACTTTCTGGTTAGGAATAAGAACGAAATTAAACAAGGAATACAAAGTGGGGAATATCACTTTGGACTTGTGAATGCTCACAATAGCCGAGCGATGCATAGTTTTGATTCTACTTTCCTTGGGCATTTTGAGTTCTATCCATTCGGACAAAAAGGGGGAGAACTCTCACATATCGATAAAGACGAAGTATTAGTCGCACTTAGGAACTCTAAACAGTTCGTATTGAAGTCTCTGATTGACGAAGGTATGTCTGAAAAGATTATCGTGAGCTCTGACTATGAAGAGATCGATCAGCTTTCGTTAATGATCAAAATGCTTGAAGAGGGTTTTGGATGGGCACTTCTTCCTAAGGCTTTTTTTACCGACTCTGAGTTTTCAAAACATTCAATTGAGCCCATTCATTCTGCGCAAATGGTGGAAGGATTCAAATTTGGATTCGCTTTGTGGTGCCCGCACTCGAAGCAAGTCAGTGGTATCAAAGGCTCTTTGGTGTCTGTTATTAAAGAGTACCGCGAGCAACTTATTGATAGTTTTAAGTCGTGAAAATTTGAGATATTAAAAAGGCGCTAATTATTCATTAGCGCCTTTGAGATTTTGTTCAGCTAAGAGAAGAATTACTTCTTACGGCAGAACTCAGCGATTACGTACATTGATTGACCGCCGTTTGTTTTACCAGAAACAAGCTTAGGGTCGTCACCAACGCTGATGCCACGGATAACAGTACCTTGCTTAATCACTTGGTTAGTCCCTTTGATTGGCAGGTCTTTGATTACTGTTACGTCGTCACCTTTCTTAAGTTCAACGCCGTTCACATCAAGAGGCTTATCATCAGCAGACATGCCGATTTGTGCCCAAACTGATGTTTCTTCTTCAAGGTACATCATGTCTAGTGCGTCTTGAGCCCAGCTTTCAGTGTTAAGACGAGTAAGTTGACGCCATGCTGTTACTTGAACTGGTGCCTCTTGACTCCACATGCTGTCGCTTAGGCAGCGCCAGTGGTTGATATCTTTAGGCTCGTCAATCTCACCAAGGCACTTGTCACATACCATGATGCCGTGATCCACTGTTACGTGGCTGTGTGGCGGTACTGCGTACGCAGTAAGAGAAGTATCAGAACCACATAGTTCACATTTAGATTGGCAGCGTTCTAGCATAGTAGCTTCAGAAGACATAATGGACTCACATTTATTAGGTATTAATTACGGGGCTATTATCCACTTTATTTACAATAAAGAAAGAGGTCGTACGGTATTCTGTCTTGATTAATTTTAGCCGAGATCAACCATTTGTGTTTTAACGTTTTATGCAAACGGTTAACTAGGGATGTTTGGTTGGTGGTAGAAACAAAAATGCCAGCGGTTAGGCTGGCATTTGTTTAGTTGCAACTATTCTTATTCCAAGAAAGAAGCAGTAATAGATGCTGAAGTTAACGCGTTGTCGATCAAGAAGTCTACAGCTTGTGTCTGCATGCTTACATGATGACCTGCGTCCAAAGGTGTTGGTGTAGTGGTATCTTGCGGTATTACAAACGTACTGTGTGCAGCAACATCACTGAACTTAACAAAGTCCTTCGCACCGTCAGGGCTCGTATTGCTCGAATCAACGAACTTTAGGCCAAGCTTAGTTGCTAACGGTGTCGTTCCTGCGAACGGAGCGTTTGCCACAGTGTTTGGTACTGTATCATCACCTTGTACTTGCCCCATATAAATAGGCAGAACAGGTGAGCCAGAAGCAACTAGATAAGCAGCATTGGTAAATGGATCCACAGTATCTAACACAGTTTGTGCAGCGTAAGCGAACTGTTGGAAAGCGGCTGTCATAGTTGCTTTCTGTGCAGCGGTCGCGTTTGCTTCAAACGTTGTGTAACACTGTTTGCTAGAGAGGCTTCCACAGTTCGCGGTTGCGAAACCTGCGTATTCAGTTGAAGCGCTCAACGCAACGCTGTGCTTAACTTGAGGGCCAAACTCTGTAGAACCCAGTAGAAGGTTAGATATCTGACCGCCTGAGTTTTCTATCGCTGCTGAACTGAATGAGTAAAGCGAATTAGCTGCGACACTACCGAGAGTACGGTTTGAGGCTGCAACTGCTGTTGTTCCAACAATACCACCTAGCGAGTGGCCTAAGAACTTCACTTGTGAGCCAGTAGTTAGATTAAATGCCTTCAATGGAGACGTTGTGAGTGCCCCAGCTTTTAATGAAACGGCTAAAGATGCGCGTAAGCCCATAACATCAAGCGCACTTTGACGCACGTTATCGCGAGCGACGGGTAAGTTCGCCAAGTTCAGATAAGCTAACACGTCAGCGTTTGCCGAACGAGTATCATCTAAACTACGTGTACCGTGGAGCGGTAAGTCAATCGCCAATACAGCTACACCTGCTTTTGCAAGGTTGTAAGCGAAAGCATAAGCGTTTTCTTTCGCTGAGGTGATACCGTGTTGGTAGATCACAACATTAGTAGGATCAGAACCATTTGGCGTAAACAGTAAGAGTTCGACGTCTTCTAATGATTTAACTTGAGGAACAGGTGAGTATTTGGTGATGACTCGCTCGCTATCAAGTGCTGAACCATCTTTAAGAGTCAAATTTAAACCAATGAGTTTAAGCTGCTCTGTTTGACTTGTCGCTAATATACTTGCATCAATACCAGCAGCAATAAGCTGAGCGGCCATGTTCGCCTTTTCTGCACTATTACTTAGAGCATTTGAAACCTTAGCTAGGCTAGGCATAGCGGATTCAAACGGCTGAGTATTCCATTTGCTGCTGCTTGTTTCTAAGTAGTGAGGTAACTTAACCGACCCTTGACTTACATTGACATCTGCACTTGATGCATCGTACATCGCCCCAATAGCAAATTTGGCTTTAGCAATCTTAGTCGAGTCGCCGCCACCAATGTATTTATCAAAATCAGTGTCATTTGCTAATGCTGTTTTGAATGTGACTGCAGGAAGAAACGACATAGTGTACGCGGCTTTTAGGTCAACCGAATTAGGGTTTGCACTGCCTTTCCATACACCGTTTAGGTTCGCAGAAGCCAACCCAGTCGCTGTTGCTGCTTTTGTTGCGAAAAGGGAACCGCCAACCGATTCGGTGGTAAACCACGTCGAGTAGATGATGTCTTTGCTATCAAGGCTAACTTTGCCAGCGGCATTTGCCCCTGCAAAGATTTGCTCTACACCCTGAGTTACTTTTTGTGCCTGAGCTAAGCTGCCGTCAGTATACGTTACTGAACTTGATTTCAGAGCCGCATAGCTTGACGACATACCTACCGGGTCGCCATTAACATCGTTCAGTTCATTCGACAGTGCCAACACGTATTCGCTTGAAGCATCGAGTGAATCTTTAAATACAATAGTAAAGGCATCCGTTGCAGCGCTAGATAACACATTAAAGTGCGTACCTAGAGTCAACACGCCTGTAACCGTTGGTGGTGTTGTGGATGTGAGTGAACTGCTAAGTTTTAGAATGTAAACGCCGCCGGTCGCGACACCGTCGGCAAGACCGGTACCTTCGAAATTCATAACGATTGGCATCGAAGTAGACCAGCCATCCATTGTGTTCATTGCCGCAATTGGATTCGTTAACGAATCTTTACCACCCGTTGGTAACCCGAGAGTGCCATCCGTCGTGTCCATCAGAGCAAAGCTTGGCAGTGGAACCGCTTTGTTCGCACCACTTAGATGAAACTTAATACTCGTTGTGCGAGCCAGTGAATCTTGAATGTACTGCTCATATTTAACGGCAGTTGAGGCACCTGAACTCGAAGAGTCATCACCACAACCAGCAAGAAACATCGCCGAAGCAAGCAGCGAAACACTAAATAACTTTTTCATGTTTGAATTCCGTTTAGTTAAAGGTGTAGTTCAATTGAATTGCAGATAGGTAAGCTACTGCATCACCTGAAAACTCAAGCTTTTGACCCAGTTCGTTAGTTTCCGTGAAATCACCATCTTTACTTTGTACAAGTGCAAAACCAGCATCAATAGAAAGATCTGGGCTGTATTGGTAAGTCAAGCCAGTGCTGTACCAGTAACGATCGCTATCTGGGATACTTAACGTTGCTTGACCAGCTTGCTCGTCATAGGCAAGACCCGCCCTTAGTGTCCACTCTTGATTCAACTGATAAGTCGCACCCAACGAGTAGCGGTTGTTATCCTCGTAGTGTTCTGTCTTTTTAAAACACACACCATCTTTACAATCTGGACTGGTGGCTTTAAGTTCTTTAAAACTGCTCCAACCCGTTTGTTGCCAACCGTAGTGGATAGCCCACTGATCGGTCAGTTGGTGGAAAGCCGATATTTCAATAATTGAAGGTAAGGTAATTTTTAAGCGGCCAGTCGTTGCAGTTGCGCTACCTTGTACGATTCCACCGGTGTAATCTTTGAAATCACCATCGTCAAAATCAAGGTCAACTTCCGAACGATAAGCGATAGAAAATCGATTGTTTTCATTCAATTCATATAAGCCACCCACATTCCAACCAAATGCGAATGTTTCGCCAGTCATACTGATTAACTTCGTCGACGAAGGATCACCAGTAACATTTGAAATAGCACCTTGGTGTCGGTTGAGTTCAGCTTCTGCATAAACAAGGTTTACGCCAGCACCAATGCTGAATTGGTCGTCGATTCTATACGCTACGTTTGGGTTTAAATTGACAGACATTAGTGATGTATCACCAGCTAGATCACCCGCGTAGATATCATCTGGGTAATCGGTAGCAACACCGTAGTTGGAAAACATACCAATGCCCCAAGCCCATTGCTCATTGATTGGGCTAATGTAGTAAGCACCAGGTACAATCTGAAGGGGAGCGACGTCTTTAGATGTCTGACTTTGCCCGCCAGAACCTGGAACATTGTTTTGAGTAATGTCTACTTCTGGATCAACGACAGAAACCGCGCCTGAAAATTGGGCTGTATCAAATAGGGTCATTGCAGCGGGGTTTCTCGCAAGTACACTCGCGTTGTCGGCAACTGCACCTTCACCTGAAAATGCGCGTCCAAGGCCTGAGGCTGAATGCTCAGCAACTTGGAAACCAGCCGCAAGTGAATTACATGCAAATAGCACAGAAAGCGAAACGAGAGAGCGTTGTATTGTTTTCATCCTTGACCCTCCTAGGGCATCAAATCTCATTCTTATTGTTGAAAACACACTGAGCATTCTTATTTGTGATGCTCCAATGTAAATGACATGTTAAATTTATGTTTCATGTAAAGTCAAAGAATGAGTTATCATTTTGTGAAGTTATAATTTTACGGGGCGGGACTTTAACATTTATAATATGCATACAATCAATGGTTTATTCGTGGTTGGAGGTGTGACCAGAATGTTTATGCGCATTATCGGAATAAATAGTGTTCAATTGCTTAAATATGTAACAACTTCGTTTGTGTTTACCGTTAATCGCTAAATCGGCATAATACGGTTTCATTTACGATGGCATTAAATTGGAATTTAAGTTTGGAATTACTCGCGATAGAGTTTCTTGGAAAACCGCTTCGTTTAGAAGGTTCAATGGCTGGTTGGCAACAGCTGTTCTGGGATAATACACTTGTGTCTCAACTGGATGCGACCTCAGAGCAAGATAATGCTCGAACTCACTCATTCAAGTTGCAATCTGGCGAGGATACGTTGCAGTGTCACGTCGAAGCGTCAGTTCAATGGCAGCCATTTGAGATGTGCTACAAAGCCTCCGTCAATGGTCAAACGATTGCCGAAGGTAACCGAGACACTAAAGACATCGAGCAACAAACTCCCGTTGTAGCACCTAAACCTGAGAAGCGTTTTAGCTTAATTGGATTAGTGTCGCTTGGTATGAAAGCATTAAAAAGTGCCAAGCTAATCAAAGTCGTACTTGCCTCAGCGAGCTTGGCTGCGTATTCATGGCTGTTTTCAATTCAATTTGCTTTAGCTCTAATCGCTTGCCTTATGTTCCATGAATACGGCCATATTAGAGCGATGAAATACTTTGGCATGAAGACCAAAGGCATCTATTTGATACCGTTCCTTGGTGGTTTAGCGTTATCCGATGAGAAGATCAATACGCGCTGGCAAGATGTAGTTATCTCAATCATGGGGCCATTGTTCGGATTGATATTGTCTTTGGTGTTTACCGTGTTGTACTGGATCACTGGCGAGATGTTCTTTGCTGGGCTTGCAGTATTCAACGCGCTATTGAACTTGTTTAATCTATTGCCAATTTTGCCTCTCGATGGCGGACATGTACTGAAAAGTATCAGTTTCTCAATGAACAGCGTGCTTGGTATTGTATTGTGTATCTCAGCCGCTGTTGCTGGTGTGGTACTGAGTTATCAGTTGAATCTGACCTTGTTTGGTTTCTTATTGATTATGGGTAGTGTGGAAATACTTTTCGAATGGAAAGGGCGTCACCATAGTCACTTGTTGCCATTAGACAAATACGGTCAAGTCGTGTCGTTTGTTTGGTATGTGGGTTTAGTGAGTAGTTTGATTGGTGTTATCTGGTATTTTGCATCTACTGGTGATCAGCTATTAAGCCTACCATTGCAAATTCTTGGTACTTAACAAGAATCAAAACAAAAAATGCCCTAGCCAATATGGATAGGGCATTTTTGTATTCGAAGTTTAGCGTCTAGACAAATGTAAAATTACGCTTTGCAATTTGGTCTTGGAGAACCCGATTGGGGAAGCGTTTTGATCGTCGCTTGCAGATCTTTGATACGCGTACTGTGCGAAGGGTGTGTAGAAAGCAGTTCTGGGGGCTGATTACCACCCGATGCCTTCGCCATGTTTTGCCACAGGTCGACACTTTGGTTAGGATCAAATCCAGCTCTAGCCATATACTCTAGGCCAACAACATCGGCTTCAGACTCTTGAGTTCGTCCATACGGTAGAATAACGCCGTACTGAACGCCTAAACCTAAAGCAGCCATCGTCATACCTTGATATTGGCTGTATTCTGATGCGCCTAATGCGATGCTAGTAACCGATAAACCAGTGTTAGCGATTTGAGACTGAGATAGGCGCTCGTTACTGTGGTCTGCTAAAACGTGCGCCACTTCGTGCCCGATAACTGTCGCGAGTTGGTCTTGATTAACCGCTACCTTAAGCAACCCGGTATATACGCCAATTTTTCCGCCTGGTAGGGCGAATGCGTTTACTTGGTCACTGTCAAAGACAACAACTTCCCATTCACTAAAACCTTGTTTAGGAATGTATTGCGTGATGCTGTTTGCAACGCACTGTACATAAGCGTTCGTTTTTGCATCTTTGCTGATGGGTTGTTCTTTCTTCATTTGTTCAAAAGACTGTGCTCCAAGCTGAGACATATCTTTATCTGAAAAAAGCAGTAATTGGTTTCTGCCTGTTGGGGAAGCGCTGCATGCACTTAGCCCAGCGAGTGTAAGAAGCGAGGCAAACTTCATCCATGACGTCATACAATATCCTCTGTGTATTCGGTTTTTATGCATGTTAACATCAACTTGTGTAATAGCTAGTAGCAGTAAGATAACTATTTCGGTAATAATCCCAGCAGTAATGCTAACGTTATCGGTTTTATCAACCAATTAACGATGATAAAACTGCACACGCGATAACAAAGCCAATAATTAAGGAACCTACATGAGTATTTGGAAAAAGCCCGTTGACCTAGAGATCTTCAACGCGACCTCAAAAAATACCTTAATTGAACACCTCAATATTGTATACACCGAGGTCAACGACAACTCTTTGGTGGCAACCATGCCGGTTTGTCATTTTACCCACCAACCTTTAGGTATGCTCCATGGCGGCGCATCGGTTGTGTTAGCAGAAACGCTTGGCTCATTGGCTGCTAATTTTTGCGTTCCAGAAGGCTACTATTGCGTTGGGCTAGATATCAACGCAAACCACGTTAGATCAATGCGCGATGGCCATGTTGTCGGTACTGCTGAGCCTATTCACTTAGGTGTGTCTACCCAAGTATGGCAGATAAACATCACTGATGAGCGTCAACGCTTAGTCTGTACAAGTCGTTTAACTATTGCCGTGAAGAAACATAAGCGATAATAGGCTAAGCATTAGTTAGCTGTGTTTGTATTTATAAGAAGTAAGCTGTATTTAAAAATAGCCTGAGAAATCCATGGTCATAACGTTTAAAAGTGGGAAAATCATCGCAACCGCACATGAGCTTGTCGTTCGTTTGGATGGTGAGCACAGAGTAACGCTACAAGCTCAAGTTGATGCAATCCAACTGATAGGAAAAGGGGCAAATGTCATTTCAGCCAATGGTTCTGAATGCAAGTGGTCGATTAAATTAGACAACGAACAGCAGCTTCGAGATATTGCCAATGAAATCGGCTGCGATGTGATGTAATCGTATACTGCAAAAGTACTTAGACCTTCTATTTGAATCAAATCTTAGGACACCATACCTAATAAATCGCAAGAAAATCACATCAGTAAGATTGATTTTAAGTCTTAAAATAGGGAAACTGAATTCAATGTCCTTTGAATAAGTTTTCCTCTTTATGAGCAGCCCAAGACTTCGCGTGCAATTTGAAACCCTGTTTGAATACTTCGATGGTAAAGATTCTGATGTTCAGCTCGACGACATCACGGATGTGCTTTGTTGTACCCGTCGTAATGCCCGGATGGTACTCAATAAGCTTGAAGAAGAAGGATGGGTTGAGTGGTTACCTGCGGCTGGGCGAGGCAAGTTATCTCAACTTATTTTTAAGCAGAATCGTTGCGATGTCAGTGAAAACTTAGCAAGACGCTACTTACAAGAAGGTAAAATTGGACAAGCGCTGTCAGTGCTTGATCACAATGCAGCCAAGCTGACTCAAGTTATTCAAAATTACTTGGGTGTGCAATACCAGGAAGGTGAGCAGGTTATTCGTTTGCCTTATTACCGACCGCTTTCTATGCTTAACCCGACAAAGTCGATGCGACGATCTGAGCAGCATATTACCTGTCAGGTATTCAGTGGGTTAACACGTTTGGATGAGAACGATCAATTACAGCCCGATCTTGCTCATTCATGGCAAAAAATCAGCGATTATCAATGGCGATTCTTCTTGAGACCCGGAGTCCGTTTTCATAACGGAGAGCCTTTGTTAACTAATCATGTTGTGGATACGCTGCTAGCACTCGAACCTCTCAATATGTTCTCACATATAAAAGACGTCTCTTCTCCGGCAAACTGTGTGGTTGATGTCTTTTTAACGCGACCAGATAAACACTTCCCACTCGCTCTGACTGAATCTGTTGCCAAAGTCACCTTACCGATGATTTTACGTGGTGAAGACTACGATATTCGACCGATTGGTACTGGCCCTTATCGCATTGAAAAGAACGATGAGAAGCAACTCGTGCTAACGGCTTTTAACGGATATTTTGGTTTTAGGCCATTGATTGATCGTGTTGAGGTTTGGGTTGTTGATGAGGCTTACTCTTCAATGGTTTACCCAAGTCTTTCTAAGCCTGTAATGGCGGATCGCGGCGATAGCGACGAAGTCGAACTTGATCCCGGCTGTACCTATCTACTGTTGAATCGGAAAAAGGGCATCGCACAAGATCCTGCATGGGCGCAATTTTTATCTAATACTTTGAATGCGGCCGATCTGTTTGTACACATTCCGAAAGAAACTGTTATCGATTTGGGAGTGTTACACGCTTATGGGATAAAGCCCGGTTGGTATGACATCAAGTTGAACACGCCGGTTTGTCCACCAGCGAATGCGAAACCAACCATTAGATTGGCTTACCAATGCCAACACCCAATGTTTCCAACACTTGCGAAGGCTATTGTTACAGTGTTGAAGCAATATGACGTCGACGTTGAACTTTATGGTTACGAAACCGATCCTCCACACGCCGATAATGTCGATATTTGGATTAATCCAATGGGTATCGCTAACAATAGAGATGACGCGTTAGCGGGCTGGTTGATGGATTACAGCTTTCTCGATGAATCTAGCCCGGCAGAAGACTTCGATCAATGGTGTCACATGATCGATCGTTGGCGCTCGGGCGAATTCGAGCAATTCCCAGCAAGACAGTTAGGTAAACAATTGGTGCAAAGCAATCAATTGATTCCAATGTTCCACTGTTGGTTAGGCGTTAACAAAGATCAATGCGGTACGCTGCAGAACGCAAAGTGTAATGCACTCGGTTGGTTCGACTTTAGCCAAGTTTGGGTAAAACCGGACGTTGACTAAGACCAGAGATAACTTGATTAGGACAACACGATGCAAACGGTGATGATCACATTTATAACGCTGGTGGCGTTTGCTGCCAATTCAGTGTTGTGTCGTTGGGCTTTGATGGATCAAACCATTGATCCTTTGAGTTTCTCGATCGTTCGTATCATATCGGGTGCCCTTACACTTCTGATTTTATTAACTTTGTCTTCCCACTCTAAGTCTAGAGAGGAGCTAGTAAACAACGACAAGTCGGTAGAGACAAAGCTCAAATTACCGTTTCAATTCGCATCAATATTGTCACTCCTCGTTTATATGTTTGGTTTCTCGTTTGCTTACTTAGAGCTTGGTGCAGGTCTCGGTGCTTTGGTTCTGTTTGTCGCGGTTCAATTTACGATGATTGCCGCACACCTGTTAGCTGGCAATAGAATGTCATTGTTAGAGTGGTGTGGTTGTTTGTTGTCAGTTTCTGGGCTCGTTTACTTACTCATGCCGACGGATTCGACAAGTTCGCCCGATATAACCTCCGTCATATTGATGGCTCTGGCTGGAGTAGGTTGGGGGATTTATACACTTGCGGGTAAGAAATCCACGAACGCGTTGCAATCCACTACTGCCAACTTTGCATTTAGCTCGTTAGTGATCCTTGTGTTAGTAAGCCTGTTACTTGTCATCCCTAATGTGGCATCGCAAATATCCATCACAGAACAAGGCTTGATTTACGCAATATTGTCGGGCTCAGTGGCTTCTGGTGTGGGTTATAGTTTGTGGTATTACGTGGTGAAAAAACTGGATACAGTGGTCGCATCCATTGCACAGCTTTCTGTTCCCGTTATCGCGACACTTGGTGGCGTTTTGTTGTTATCTGAACCTGTTACTATGCAATTTATTATCTCATCGACTGTTATCTTACTTGGAATAAGCTTGGTTCTTGTCGCACCTAAACTTAAGAAATAAAGGGTTCAATCATTAACTTCTATGGCTAAACCAAACAAAAAACAACCGACTAAAACGGTCCAGATATTCTGCGCTAAATGTAAGACACAACTTTTCAAGTATCGAAAAGGCGGCAAAGGGGCGCTCGTAAAGTGTTTTAAGGAACGGATCGTTGAAGATTTCACAAAAGACCCTTGTGTGTGCCCTGAATGCGGAATTGAATTTGCGCGAGATACTTTGGTTCGAGGTACGCCTGCCTACAAGTTTGTGGGTGGCAAGGTAACTATGAAGTAGTTGAGAAGAATAAATGCCGCAGCACATCATGCGTGTGGCATTTCACATTGTTTTTTATATTCAGAAGAAAGGTTAGCGCTTAATGAGCTCTAACTCGTCCTTGAAGTTGCAACAGTAATAGCGAGACAATGGCACCCGTTGTATCACACAGCATGTCTTTCTGTGCATCCCAAATATCACCTTGTGAGCCAAGGAACGCGATACCTTCATCACCACCTGCAATCTCTGCATACCACCATTCTATAATCTCGTAGCCAGCTGCTACACTCATGATTGCAAATAGGGCAAAGAAGCAGGCTAGTATCGGCTGAGCCAATTTCTTACGAATCAAATACTCTGCGAGTGGATAGGCATAAAGACCAATGGAGAAATGGGCTACTCGGTCAAAGTTATTGCGCTCAGAGCCAATAAGGTTATTGAACCAGTCAAATGGCACTTCTGCGAAGGTATATTTTGCGCCTATCGTGTGCAAAATAAGCCAGATAAACATCAGAGCATAAGCAGTCTTAGAAAAGGTGAGCTTGGTGGATAACCACCATATTCCGATAAGAATACCGAGAGCAGGGACGATCTCAGCGATCCAAACGGCTCTTGAAGATGGCGCAAAGGCTGAAAAGAGAAAGATAACAAGATAGACAGCAGTTAGTGAGAGTAGAGGTCTATTTTGAGCAAGTGGCGTAATTGTCATCATCAGATCCTTTATAAGTTTTATGTATAGTTACATAATAATGAACGGTGTTCAATTGAGATCTAATCACCAGATTTGTTGAAAAGTAGTGTTATCGCCCAGTATCTAGACAAACGGTTGTTAGAGTTTCACAAAAGTTTGATTTACAACAAAGCGAGCCTTAAAATCGTTGCATTACTACATAACAAGAAAGAAAAGTCATGAAACTGGAAACTGTCGATTACCTTGCTGACGACGCAGCAGAACAATTTGTTCGATCTCTACGTGAAACGGGTTTTGGTGTTCTTAAGAATCACCCCATCCCAAAAGAGCTTGTTGAGTCAATTTACGAGAACTGGTACCAATTCTTCATTTCTGAAGAGAAAGAGAACTTCCACTTCAATGTTGAAACACAAGATGGATATTTTCCACCTTCAGTTTCTGAAGTTGCTAAGGGCCACACTGTAAAAGACATCAAAGAATACTTTCACGTATACCCTTGGGGTCAGATTCCTGAACAGTTAAAAGAACAGATTCTAGATTACTACCAACGTGCTAATGCTTTTGCTCAAGAACTATTAGGTTGGGTTGAAGCACATGCGCCTCAAGAAGTACAAGAGAAGTTCTCAATCGCGCTTTCTGAAATGATTAATGGCAGCGAACAAACACTGCTTCGCGTCCTTCATTACCCACCAATGCAAGGCGATGAAGAGCCAGGTGCTATCCGCGCAGCCGCTCACGAAGACATCAACTTACTGACTGTTCTTCCTGCAGCAAATGAGCCGGGCCTTCAAGTTAAAGCTCAGAATGACGAGTGGTTAGATGTTCCATGTGACTTCGGTAATATGATCATAAACATTGGTGACATGCTTCAAGAAGCATCAGGTGGTTACTTCCCATCGACAACTCACCGTGTAATTAATCCATCAGGTGAACGCCAAGAGAAATCTCGTATCTCTTTGCCACTATTCCTTCACCCAAAACCGGAAGTTGTACTGTCTGAGAAGTACACCGCAAATGAATACCTAATGGAACGTCTAAGAGAGCTTGGTGTTATCTAATTAACTAGTTCCTTGTCCTAAAATTGGTATAGATATCAGAGGTCAGCAAAATTGCTGGCCTTTTTTTGTTATTCCAAAGAGCTAAACCAATCATAGTCAATTACTGGTCACCTTAGCTGCGTAATTTTGATGGATAACGGGCTTTTGAGCCAAGCAATTGAATCGGGTGTTCCATTAAGCTCGACAAATCGTAGAAAATCGCTTTCAATTAAGAGAAGTAAGCCCACTGACCTAGGGCAATTCATCATGCCTAACAAGCTAACAAGCTAACAAGCTAACAACTTAATAACGCAAATGAGCCAACTATGTCGAATAATCAAGGTGTGAGAGCAAGCTTTCATAGCCATATGGAGAACCCTTTGCTTTGGCCCATTATGGAAGTGCTTAAGCGAAAACCAAGCGGATGGAAAGTACACACACTGGCGGCTCATCTAAACGACCTTGGGTTTATGCCTGTATTAGATGCTGCCCCCGAGAAGGAGTTATTTAAAAAGAACTTTCTCATTATGAATGCGCTGTATCAGCTCCAAGAAACGTTGCACCCTGATGGTTGGCTTCAAGTTCAAGCTATGGATATTGAATTGATGAATGGAAGCTATCATGGAAATAACCACAGCATTGATCACCAAGACCCACTTCGAGACTACTACACTAATTGGACTTACTATGAAGCGGATGAAGGTGAAGTCAAAAGGCTGCTGAACGAGTTTTGGACTCGGTACAGAAAGTTTGTTGGCGCTGATACGCTCAATTTAGATAAAAACCGTGCATTGAAGTTATTTGATCTCCCTGTAGACGCAACGCATAAGGAAATTAGAAAGCGTTGGCGACAGCTGGCGTTGCGGTGGCATCCCGATAGAGACGAGGGCAATACGGCAAAATTCCAGACGCTTTGTGAAGCGTGGCATGTATTACGAAGTTCATAATCGACGTAACTTTTACTGCGCTGTTTTTTGACTATTTAGAGTGAAATTTAAGCCCTATATATAAAATTGAAAAGCCCCATGTTGTGAGTGACACAAGTGGGGCTTTGTCGTCATTACGCTTGTATTGTTACTAGGCTAGGCGTTGTAACTAGGTTAAGCGTCGTTCTTACTTCATTTATTATGCTATGAGTGATCTTTGCTTTCGCCACTCTTATGTTCGAATGCATAGTCGAGTACTTTACGGATATAAGGAGCACCGACCTTGGAACCACCATTACCGTGCTCGATGACCACAGTCGCGACATATTCAGGGTGTTCGTAAGGTGCGAATGCCGTGTAAAGCGCGTGATCGAGTAAATGCCGAGCCAGTTTCTTGGAGTTATAGACCTGATCTTTTGCAAGATCAAATACTTGGGCTGTTCCCGATTTACCGCCACTAGTGTAGTCAGTTCCTTTAAATGCACGTCTGCCGCTACCTCGACTGCCGTGGTTTACGAGTCGCATCGCATTAATAGGTACATCCCATATCTCGTCTGGTACTTCAGTGATCGACAGCATCGGCTCAGGTTCAACAAGTTTTTGCGTATCAAAATCTTCACCGTGATCTAAGGTAGCTCTCAAGATATGAGGTGACATTACCTTCCCATGGTTAACCAGTACCGAGGTTGCTTTGGCAAGTTGCATTGGCGTGGATGTCCAATACCCTTGGCCAATACCAATAGGGACGGTGTCACCTTGATACCAAGGTGTACGATAACGCATCATCTTCCATTCTCGAGTTGGCATGTTGGCGGTGCTTTCTTCATAGATATCGATGCCCGTAGGTTCACCAAAACCAAAGCGATTCATCCAACTTGAGATGCGGTCAATACCTAAATCAAAGGCGGTTTGATAGAAGAATGAATCCACCGACTCTTCAATCGCTTGAGTTACGTCAACAGGACCGTGACCCCAGCGTTTCCAGTCTCGCCATGATTTAGAGTTGCGTTTGGAACCGGGAATTTGCCATGAACCGTGATCATCACGAATGGTGTTTTCTGATATAACATGCTCTTGTAATCCAGCAACGGCCATAAATGGTTTTATGGTGGATGCTGGAGGGTAAACGCCCAGTGTGGTGCGATTCACCAACGGGTGAGCAGGGTCATTCAATAGACGTTGGTAGTTCTTACTCGAAATGCCGTCGACAAATAGATTAGGGTCATAACTTGGGCTAGATGCCATCGCCAGTACACTGTTGTCTTTTGGATCGAGGATAACCGCACTTCCGGTTCGGTGATCAAGTTGCTCAAATACATATTTTTGCAGTTCAAGGTCAATATTTAATACTATGTCTTTGCCTGCAACTGGCGGCACGTACTCAATAGTCCGAACAACACGGCCACGGCTGTTTACTTCAACTTCTTGATAGCCTTTGGTTCCGTGTAGGATATCTTCGTAATAGCGTTCGACACCGAGCTTACCAATAATAGTAGTCGCTTGATAATTCGCTTCGATGCCTTTTTCTTCTAGCTTCTTTAGGTCACTATCATTGATATGTGCTACATACCCTAATACATGCGTCAGCACCTCTCCATTTGGGTAAAAGCGCTTTAAGTTCGTATCAATCGATAAGCCGGGAAATTGGTACTGGTGCACCGAGAACTTAGCAATCTCTTCTTCACTTAGGTTCTCTAATATAGTGACAGATTTGAAACGGCGCGTGTTGTGATAACGTTTTTTGAATCGAGCGATCTGCTCAACATCACGCGGGATGTATTTGTCGAGCTTGGCGAGCATGGTATCGACATCATCTGTTTGCTCGGGAATCATCGTTAGATTA
Source organism: Vibrio sp. 10N.247.310.17 (assembly GCF_041466605.1). Taxonomy (NCBI): domain Bacteria; kingdom Pseudomonadati; phylum Pseudomonadota; class Gammaproteobacteria; order Vibrionales; family Vibrionaceae; genus Vibrio; species Vibrio sp. 10N.247.310.17. Next base: position 22,819 of record NZ_JBFSTC010000032.1, read on the forward strand.
AACACAAGCTTGTTCTCGGCAAGCAACACACCATTACGATCGTAAATTAGCCCGCGAGTAGGCGCGATAGGCAATACTTTGATTCTGTTGCCATCCGCACGAGTTTGATAGCTTTCAAAATTGTCGACTTGAAGTCGGTACAGGTTGGCGACTAAGACGAGAGTGAGCAGTAAGATCCCACAAAACGCCACGATTACACGGTTTTTGAATAGGTTTACTTCGATTTTATGGTCACGCATCTTAACGCGTTTATGATTCATTGAAGCCTCAAGAGTCTGTTACATTTAGTTACACCTATCGAGTCGGAACTTTATCTGAATATCGCCATAGTTTTGTCAAAGCTGTGTCATGATTTTTGGGATTTCTATGATTAAAGCGCTGACCAACAATGTAGTCACGTAAAGAGTGGCCGAATCAGATAGAAATATAGGAATTGAACGCAAAAAAACGGCTCTCATAAATGAGAGCCGTAATACGAGATAAGGTTAACTTAACGCGACATATTAGTTCGAGTTGGAGTTCGAGTTCGAAGGTTTGAACTGAGATTTACGCATACGGTTTAGTGCGGCCATTACATCCAATACTCTTGGTTTCGCTAAGTCACCGTAGTTTGGCATGTTCACGTGCCACTCATCGCTTAAGATAGCGCTAAACTCTTTAGCAGGGTTGTTTGACCAACCTGGAGTTTGTGCAAACTGGAACCATGCCCAACCAATCGCGTTCACTTCTGACGTTGATTCTAACTGCTCTAATGCAGAAAGGTCCGCGAATTCCTTGCCAAAACGCAGTGACTCTTTGCCTTTCGCGTTAACTCGGAATTTGCCGTCAGTAAGAATATTCATCAATGCTGCACGGTTTAACGAACGAGGAACAAACGTTTCTAATGCGGTCTCACATTCGTTAGTTCTCTGAGTAGGGTGTTGAGCGATGACTTCTTGTGCTTTATCAGTTACGTCTACTGCTTGGTAGTCGTGCATTTGAATCACAGTGTCAGCCACGTCTAGGTAATCGCCAGAACCACCCATTACAACAATGGTAGAGATATCCATCTCTTCACGTAGTTGGCCAATACGGTCAACAAGTGGAGTGATTGGCTCAGCACCTTTTGATACTAGCGCTTGCATACGTTCGTCACGAATCATGAAGTTAGTCGCTGACGTATCTTCATCAATAAGTAGCGTTTGAACGCCTGCTTCAATTGATTCTTGTAACCAAGCCGCTTGCGATGTAGAGCCAGACGCATCTTGTGTACTGAAATCAGATGTGTCTTTTTGCATCGGCAAATGGTTGATGTAATTTGATAGGTTCAAGTTGTGAACACAGCGGCCATCTTCAGCGCGGATCTTCATCGTATCAGTCGCCGTCACGATACCTTCACGACCATCACCAGGAATATGGTTGTAGATAGAACGTTCAACGGCGTTCAATAGTGTAGATTTACCATGGAAACCACCACCAACGATCAGCGTGATGCCTTTAGGAATGCCTAGGCCAGTCACATCACCTTGGTTTGGCGCGTTTAGCGTCACACTTAAAGACTCTGGTGCTAGGAAAGGAACCGCGCCTTTCATTGGCAGGTCGCAGTTACCTGCAATACGAGGTAATACGCTGCCATTTGCTACGAATGCCGCTAGGTTGTTTTCTTCCAATTGAGCACGCAATGCGTCTTGGTCTTCAACAGCTTCACAATGCTTAATCATCGCTTCAATATTGAGTTCGCGTTCAAGCGTTGCGCGACGAATAAACTTAGGCAAATAGAATGTAATGATGTTGATTGCTTTCTTTGCAAGAATACTACGACCATCAGCGGGTAGGTTGATACGAAAACGAATTTCGATACCGTGCTCGGTGAAAACCACAGATGTGTTATCCAAAACAGTTTGGCCGGTTAGTGCGATAGACACGGTCACTTCTTGCTTAGCAAATTCAGAGAAGCTACGTGCAATGAAGTCACGTGCTGCTACTTGGTATTCGTAAGATTTTTCTTTAAGCCAATCTAACCCTGTTAACGACCAAGCGCGTGTTGCGCGAAAACGTGAAGATGATGCATACGGGTCACCTTGAACGTGGTCGATGTGTAATTCGAAATCAGCAAAGTCGTATTGACCTTTAATTTGTTGATATGCGCGGAAGTTTTGTTTTTCGAGCTTTTTAAGCTTTGCAGTCAACTGATCCATAACGAGGAATGCCTATATAAAGGGAAGATAAAACAGAAAGGCGGCGATTATAAAAATCACCACCTATAGAGTAAAGAGAAAGTAGGCCTAAATCCAAAACAAAGTGCTCTTTTTCGCCTTAAGCGTAACGAGTTGTCCCCAAATAGTTTTGATTGATTAAGCTGTGTTCGAATTCTTGGCTCGGCATTGGCTTGCCATAAAGGTAACCTTGTCCCACATCACAGCCTTCATTGATGATAAATTGCTCTTGAACTTCCGATTCTATGCCTTCAATTGTGACTTTTAAGTCGAGCTTTTTCGCGATTTGGACTATGGACCGAACGATCTCCGAGTCTTCCTGTGAGTTGAGCATTTGGTCGATGAAGCTCTTATCAATTTTAATCGTATCGAATGGGAATTTCTTAAGGTAACTAAATGAGGCATAGCCCGTCCCAAAGTCATCCAGTGACAATGTAACGCCAATATTGTGTAACGATTCCAATGTATTTTTCGCGACGACTTCATCTGCAATGAGGCAACTTTCCGTGACTTCAAGTTCTAAGAAATGAGGTTCTAGGTGATAGGTTTCCAACAGGTGAATAATTTGGTCTGCGAAATCAACATTCTTCAATTGAATAGCAGATACGTTTACGGCTATTTTGAAATCTTCAACGTATTCGGACCACTCTTTCGCTTGCTCTATAGCGTTGCGCAGAGCAAAATTTCCCACTTCGAAAATCAATCCGTTTTGCTCGGCCATGTGTATTAAAGTTTCGTTAGATATGTCTCCCAGAACGGGGTGTCGCCAACGCAGTAGAGCCTCTGCACCAACCCAGCGATGAGTCAACGGGCATACTTTAGGCTGAAAATAGAGCATAAGGTCATCATTACGAACCGCTTGGAGTAAATAACCTTCAATCTTATTAATATGACTTTGTTCTTCAGCATGAGACTGAGAATAGTAAGCGAACTTCTGTCCGGAATCTTTACATGCCAACATCGCTTCTGAAGATTTTTGGATAATACTGTCAGCACCATCGTCGTGCTCAGTAATCGCAATCCCTATAAAGGCATGCAGATGAATTTTGTCACTACCAATGTCAAATTCTGAATGACCGACTTTTACCAGTGTCTGGCATAGTTCTTCGATACGTTGGTGCAAATCTTTAACGCTGAACGCCAACACAAGGTCAACCGAAGTAGGGCGCGCAGTTAATACCTCGACATCAGAGATACTGTCGATGCGTTGTCGGTATTCAACAAGCACTTGGTCTAACGCGTTGTAGCCATATCGAGCTTGAATGCGCCTGCCATTAGTAAATCCAATATGGATTACTGCGAGTGAGCCACCAGTAAACCTTTGTTGTGACAACAACTTCTGATCTAAGCGCGACTCAAAAGCACTTCGGTTCAAAAAACCCGTGCCGAGATCGTGATTTTTTTGGAAATTGATCTCTTGTTCTGCCGCTCTGCGCTTATCAATCTCTTGGTTTAATGAATAATTAAGACTCGCGAGATCTTTAGTGCGAGTCGCAACTCGGCTTTTTAAGTCACGATTCATTTGAGTGAGCTTAGCGTGTTGAAACAAGGTTTTTAATTGAGATTCTATAGAGGTGCGAAAGCTTTCTAATAGCTTAATATAGGTAGGCGTGTAGTGATTTTCTTTCGAGTCCAAGATACAAATGGTGCCGAACAATTCGCCGTTAGGCCAAAATAGCGGAATGCCACAATAAGAGATTAAGCCAAGCTTTGTGTCGGGGTTGTTTTTCCAATCAGCATCGGCAAGCGCATTGGGTACTAAAAGCTGCTGCTGAGACTCCATCACTGTTTCGCAGTAAAGGCCATTTCCTAATGTTTCAGAATCGCCTTTGTTATAAGGGTTATCCTGACTGTGGCTGGTAGAGAAAACTTCAATGTAGTTGGTATGAACACGCATGATAAGTGCAGCAGGCACTTGAGTGATTTGAGCTAAGAGGTCGACAATATTTTGCCAGCTGGAGGCCATATCGTCAGGGATATCTAAGTCTATCGTTTTTATCTTCTTCATATGACTCCGAGTCAATTATGCTAAATGCATCAACACATCCTGTGTTAATTAAGATGAACCAAATAAACTGTGAATATTACATTAACTAAGTATAAGAAATGTTGCACAAAAAAACCTCCGCAATTTTGCGGAGGTTTTCAAATGTGAATCTGGGTCTCAGTAATGAGATAAGTTTCGATTAAGGCTTTAACTTTATAAAATCATCAGTGTTAAGTTTCTCTTTATAGTCTACCGATGGTTGAGCAAAACCGTTCAACTGTAAAAACTCTTCTTTAAAACCTTGATAGTCACCGATTGATTGGAAGTTGTTTTCATCCATAGCTTCAAGTAGTTCAGTCACATGAGCTTGGGTTTCTGGGTCGAGTTCCCATTCATCCATCCGAATTAGGCGCTCGCCATCAAGTGGTACTTTGGTTTGTCCATACAGCTTACTGCTGAATAAGCGTTGCATTTGTTGGATACAACCTTCGTGGGTCTCTTTTTCTTTCATCACTCTATATAAAGCGAGTAGGTAAGGGCTTAGCCCCGGAATGAACACACTCGCTTTGGTCACTAATGCTTTACACACGGTCGCGTAAGCATTACCGCCAAAGTTAGCTAGTTCAAGGTTAAGTGCGTGACTTGTTTGATGAAGGTCTATTTTAGCGCGGCCCAAAGTACCGTCTAAGTAGATAGGGTGCGTGACTTCTGGACCAACGTAAGAAAAAGCAATGGTTTTGCAACCTGGGGCAATAGATTCAGCATTGATCAGCTCATCTATCCACTGTTCCCAATCTTCGCCGCCCATGACTTTGAGTGTGCTTTCGGCTTCTTCTTCCGTTGCAGCATCAAGTGTGTTGGTCACCCAGTTGTCGTGCTCTAGTGAGATAGTCGCACCAGTCACGCTTTCACCGATTGGCTTAATGGCAGAGCGCCAGAATTCTTCGGTATTTGGTTTGGGTCTTACGCCAGCGGCTAAGCTATAGATAATTAGATCCACTTCACCTTCGAAGTAGGTTTCAATGGCTTCGACAACTTGTGAACGTGTTTCTTGTGAAAATGCGTCGCCAACAATGTTGATAGCAGTGCGTTGCTCTCGTTCGGCTTCTTTCTTGAAATAAATGTTGTTGTACCAACCAGCGCTGCCTAGGGATTTTTCGTTAGGACCGCGCTCGAATGAGACGCCGATGGTGTCAGCTTTTGCACCGCCAAAGGTGAGGGCAATGCGAGCGGCAAGTCCAAAGCCAGAGGAAGCACCGATAACCAGTACTCGCTTAGGGCCATCTTTGATCTGCGGCGCACTCTTAACAAACTTGATTTGTTGCTTTACGGCTTCTTGACAGCCTAGAGGGTGAGCGCTTTTGGCTACCACACCCTTGATAATAGGTTCGATCAGCATAAATAACCTTACAGTTAACGGTGATATGCACTCAGGCTAACGTAAAGCTGTGTAAAATTTATTGAGCTAGACCATTAAAACCTAAAGATACTGATATAATTCTTTGGCGACAAATTCAGCAATCCAAGGCTGAGCTTCTGGTTTTGGATGCAGTCCATCGTTCATCATCCACTCCGGTTTGAGGATGATATGCTCTAGGAAAAACGGCAAAAGTGGCACGTTTTGTTGATCAGCAAGCGCTGCAAAAACGTACTCAAACTGTTGGTTGTAACGCTTACCGTAATTCGGTGGGATTTTAATCTTCATCATAATAGGTTTCGCGCCCGCAGCTTTTATCTGCTTAATGATTTGATCAAGATTCGCAGACATCAGCTTAGGTGGGAATCCACGAAGACCATCATTCGCACCGAGTTCGATAAGAACAGTGTCTGGGGCGTGTTCTTCAAGCAATTGTGGTAAACGAGCTAAGCCATTGCCAGTTGTGTCACCAGAAATACTTCCGTTGACCACGGTTACCGTTTTGTCATGCTTTGCTAACGCGTCTGGTAACAGGCTTGGCCAACTCTGTTTGATGTCCATGTTATAACCAGCACTCAAGCTATCACCAAGCACCAGTAACTTAGAATCTAACTCGGTATCTTGAGCCAAAGAAGCGGTTGAAAATATAATTAAGAATAAAAAGGAAATTAGTCGAGTCATGCATACATCCATCATTAAAGCAGAAGCTGTTTCGAAGACAGTGTCTACTAATCAAGAACATTTAACAATCTTAGAGCATGTTGATATCGATATTCGTGAGGGTGAAACGGTTGCGATCGTCGGTACTTCAGGTGCTGGTAAATCCACGTTAATGACACTGCTTGCAGGACTCGATGTGCCAACTTCTGGCGAAATCAGTTTGTTAGGCCAACCTCTATCACAGCTTGATGACGAAGCGAGAGCCAAAATCCGCAGTGAATCCGTTGGGTTTGTTTTCCAAAGCTTCTTATTGATCCCAAGCCTTTCTGCCCTGCAAAACGTCACGCTGCCTTGTTTGTTGAAAGGTGAAGACGAAGACATCGAACGCGCGACGGCTTTGCTTGAATCAGTGGGCTTGAAAGACAGGCTTGATCACCTGCCATCTCAGCTATCAGGCGGTGAACAACAAAGAGTCGCTTTAGCTCGCGCGTTTATGATCAAGCCAAAAATCCTTTTTGCTGATGAACCTACAGGCAACTTAGACCAACAAACGGCAGCGAAAATCGTCGAGCTGTTGTTCGAACTTAATTCATCGCACGGTACAACGCTTGTTCTCGTCACGCATGACCCTAAGCTCGCACAGCGTTGCCAACGAACCTTGAAAATGCATGTCGGTCACATAGAGGAAGTGTAAATTGAATTCATCACACGGACTGAACAAACGACTGTTTTCATGGAGTATCGAAGAGATTCGACATGGTCAGTTATGGCCGGTATCCATCGCTCTAACGCTCATTATAGCTTGTGTGTTCGCGCTTTCAGCTTTAGCTGAGCGTATGGAACAAGTGATCGTAAAGCAGGGCAAAGATGCGTTAACCGCCGACAGTGTATTTGTATCGGCAAACCCAATCCCACAACCTTTGTTAGATCTGACTCAGGTTGAACAGTTAGAAAGCTCTCAGTTAACTCGCTTCTCAACCATGGCATTCAGTGATAACTCGATGCAGTTGGTTACCGTTAAAGCCGTAGAGAGCAATTATCCTTTACGCGGCGAAATGATACTGCAAGGAGCAGATAGCGCGGTAAGCAATCATGTTGAACCGGGTGAATTGTGGCTTGATGAGCGTATATTTGCGCAGCTAGAGGTTGAAATTGGTGACAATGTCACTATTGGCGATGCCGATTTAAGAATTACAGGGCGTATCGCGCAAGAACCGGGCCTGAGTTTTAACCCTTTCCAACAAATGCCTGCTGTTCTGATTCACAATAATGATGTTGAAGCGACAGGCGCAATCCAACCAGGTAGCCGCGTTAGCTTTAGATTGTTTTTAAATGGTGATGAATCGAAACTCAAAGCAGCACAAGACAGTATCGAACTGACACCAAGTGATCGCTGGCGTACACAAGACTCAGCCAGTCGTACCAACGAGATGTTCGAAAGTACGACTCAATACTTATCGCTAACGGTTGCTATCGTTGTGATCATGGCTGCGACCACTTTGGTACTCACTTGCCAACATTATGTTGCGAGTCGTCGTAAAACCATTGCGATGCTTAAGAGTTTAGGGGCAAGCAAACAATGGGTCATTAAATGGTTGTCTATACAGGTGTCTCTGTTGGTGGTTATTGGTGCAGTACTGGGAATTACCATCGGTATCGGCTTAGAATTTTTGCTTCGTATACCTCTGGGCGACTTATTACCAACACCACTTCCTAGCTATGGTATTGAACCTGTCATTTTGGCGATTTTATCAAGCATTCTCATTGGTGTGCCTGCTCTTGGTATTCCGTTAATTGGCTTGGTAAGCACTTCGGCAATCAGCGTGATTCAATCAAGTCACCAGTCTAATGAAAGCTACAAGAAATACCTGTTGTTGCTAGTACCTATTATTCCAATGATGCTGATGTACGGTGACAATCTGTTGGTATGGATAGTTCTAGCGGGTATCGCTTGCCTGTTCTTAGTACTCGCGATTGTCAGTACGTTTGTTCTGCGTTTGGTGGGTCAACTGCCGACGTCGACATCTATGCGCTTGGCATTGAGCCGAATTAATCGCACACCATTAGCAACAGGGATTCAATTTGGTTCTTTAGCGCTGTCTTTGATGCTGTTATCGATCATATGGCTAGTGAGAAGTGACTTGTTGTCAGATTGGCAGCAAACTTTGCCTGAAAACGCGCCAAATGCGTTTGCGCTGAATATTGCGAGCTATGAGAAAGACAGTTATCTCGAGACGATTGATGCAAACGAAGTAGAGCGTACTCAAGCGTTTCCAATTATACGAGGAAGGCTCACAACCATTAACGGCGTTGAGGCGGCGAAATACAGCGAGACCTCAGAAGAAACAGATGCACTAAGTCGTGAGATCAACTTCACTTGGGGAGATAGCCTGCCTGAGTACAATGAAGTATTAGAAGGCAGCTGGACACAAGAGCAGGGCGTATCTGTGGAATCCGATGTCGCAGAGCAACTTGGTTTGAAAATTGGCGATGATCTTTCATTCACAATCAACAGCCAGAACGTCTCTGCCAAGGTGAACAGCATCCGAAAAGTAGAATGGCGTGAAATGAAGCCAAACTTCTATTTCATTTTTACTCCCGATGTTTTGAGCGCTATTCCTTCTACTTGGTTGGTGAGCTTCAGATTAGAAGAGCAACACAACCAAATGCTCAACGAATTATCTCGAAATCACCCGACCGTGAGTTTGATGGACATTCGTAAAATGGGTAGCAAGATCCAAGAGTTGCTCAAACAGATTGTTTGGTCGATAACCGTACTTGCCGCGTTAGGTGTAGTGGCGGGGCTATTGCTTATCTTCACTCTGTTGCGACTGAGCTTATCTCAAAGACAACAAGAGATACGCTTGTACCGAACCTTAGGCGCGAGTAAGAAGCGTATTCTCAACACTATTTGGTGTGAATACGGGGTGATGGCGTTAGTAGCTGGCTCAATTGCTGCGCTAGGTTCTGAACTCAGTGTTGCAGGGGTAATGAACTTTGGCTTTGAGTTAGAACCTTCACTCCACCCAATACTGTGGATAGCGCTACCCGTGCTGACGTTTATCACATTGGCCGCGGTAGTGAATAGCTTAATCAAACGTTTGTTGGCACCAGTAAACAAGGATTTTGGCTAGTCGCTAGCGAGATCTCACAAATGCTTAAAACGGTCTAAAAGTGACATTACTTATACTTAGTCGTTCACTATTTATAAGACGTCTCTTTAGACCGCTTTTTATTTGACCAATGCGTAGCACAAGTTACGAACATCGCACCTTAATTTCCCGTTTTTTTAGTATTTTTTAAAATTAATTGCGCAATAATGCCGATTTAATGAACAGCGGTTAGTCCCTGTAAACAAAGGGTTTGCGCAACTTAGCAAGAACGTTATCAACAGTTATCCACAAAAACGGTGGATAACTTTAGGGATAAGTTAACATCTATGTTTTAAGAGTACTGAGGCAGCCTTTATGTGGCGTCACTTAGGACAAATGTGACGGTTATAATAACCTTTAAAACTCAATCTGGAGTTATTGAGTCAAGAGATTATTTAGGTTTTTTACATAGATATTAAATACTGCCTATCTAAGACCTTGATAAAAATGTGTTTTAATTCGTAGCAGAACAAAAGTAGAATAGCGGCAGTTAATCATATTCTACAGAACACGATGAACCACAACAAAACGGATACAAATCAGCCTTCTATTGCCATTGTTGGTGGTGGTATTGCCGGAACGACGAGCGCAATTCATTTTAGTGAGTTGGGTTATAAGGTCACTATTTTGGAAAAAGGACCGAGTTTGGTTAATGGTCCACCAATTTGCCATCTGCATGCTGGTGGCAATTTGTATCGAGATATTTCTGTAGAGCAGTGTCTTCAGTTGCTCACTCAGTCAATTGATACCGTCCGCTTGTTTCCCCATACGATCAATATTCGTCCGACAATTATCGCTGTTCCACACAGTGATGGTGGAGAGCCGTTGGATCTTCTTCCGCGCCTAAAGATAATCAAGAACGCTTATGCTGAGCTTGTTAATCAAGATAAAAGCAACCAAGTGCTTGGTAAACCGGAAGAGTATTACAAGCTGTATAGTAAAGAAGAGTTACTAGCACTTGCTGCTCAAACACAGCCTCTGAAACCAACATCGCTTGATGAATGGTGTATTCCTTTCGCTAAACATACGGATCTAGAAACCCTTAAGTATCCTGTTGCTATGGTTCAAGAGTATGGCTGGAGCGTATTCCGCTTATCAGCAACCGCTCAACTCTCTTTGGGGCAACAATCTAATTGTACCGTGTTAACCAACAGCCGATTACAATCTGTTGAATCGTTAGAGCAAGGTTGGTCTTTGACTTATACAGACGCTGAGAACCAAAGCTGTCACCTAACGACCGACTACTTGATTAATGCAAGTGGCTTTGAAACGGGCATCGTGGATGACTTTGTCGGTTCTAAGCAACAAAGGCTTGTTGAGTTCAAAGCCGCATACGTTACGCAGTGGCCGTATTCGCAAGAATGTAAGGAAGAGTGGCCAGAGGTTATCTTCCATGGCCCGAGAGGCACACCGCAAGGCATGGCTCAGTTAACACCGTACGCTGATGGTGTATTCCAACTTCACGGTATGACAGAAGGGATTACTCTATTTGAGGGTGGGCTTGTTTCATCATCAACAGATTCATCACAGCCTCAGTTGCCTTCTAAGCTTCTTAAGAAAATCGTATCAGGTTGGAGTGAAGAGCAGCTCGAATTAAGAACTCGCGCTGCGATAACGCATATGTCTCAGTTCATCCCAAGTTTTAGCTCTGCACTGGTAGGTGGTAAGCCTTTGTTCGGTGCACAGCAGATTCCGGGAACCGATCCGAGCTTAAGAGCTTCAGACGTGTCATTCTGTGGTGATCGCTATGCTCGACTTGAAGTAGTCAAAGCATCTTCAACCTTAGAGGCAGCGCAAAAGGTCGCTGAGCATTGGTTTGATGTCGCAGAGTCAGTATCGATTGAAAATACACACTCAGTGACAATGTCACTTAATCTAAAGAATATTGAGAATAAAGCGATAGATTTGACACAAGAACGCGGATACCCAGAAGCCCTTGCAAAGGTATCAGGCCAAGATCACGCTTAATACTCAGTCATAATCTACTACGCTAAACATCTTCAATTCGGCTTACTTTGACAGGTAAGCCGAACCTTCATTCAAACGCCAGCTAATATACCGAAAACCAACCGAACTACATCTTTAGGCAATTACTTTTAGCTACAGAGCAAGAACTAATAGCCGAAAAACTGAGCCCATTGGCACCAAACATCTTGTAATCCTAAGCGATCGCCTTTACTAAACGAGACTTTATGTCCAGGTTTGGCTTGTGCTAAGCGCGGTAAATCGATTCTGGCAACACATCCAATCTTCGGATAGCCACCAATGGTCTGTCTGTCATTAAGCAACACGATAGGTTGCCCATCTTGGGGGATTTGAATCGCACCTAAGGCAATGCCTTCTGACAATAGCGAAATATCAGGTGAATCAACCGATTCGCCACTCAGTCGATAACCCATGCGATTAGAATTTTGGTCAACGTGATACTGTACGTTATACAAAGTCGCTTTTGCTGACTCTGAGAACAGCTCGCTTTGATAGCCTTCAATCACTCGCAGGTTCACTGGTAGGTTGTAATTAGGCGTGTATCGGAAGGTGACACTCAACGCTTTAAACGGGCGAGAGAGTTGGTGTTGGGTAAAAGCAATGTGTTGCCCTTGCTGGCATGGCTGTCCATCTTGCGTTAATCCACCAATCTTTTCACGAGTCACCGTAGAACAGCTATGAAGAGTTGATGGAACATCGAAGCCACCCTTAACGGCTAAATACGCCCTTAGACCATTTTTAGGTAAACCAAATGAGAGGACTTGCCCTGAGAAAGCTTGAAAAGTACGCCAGTTCGACAGTGGTTTACCATCGAGCTGCGCTTGTAAATCGCCACCACATAATGCCATCTCACAATCAAAATCGATTCGTAACGCGCATTGCCCAAGCGTGATTTCCAACACTGCTTGGTTGACTGGGTTTCCGAGCAGGTGATTGGCCCAGCTATACGAGTAATCATCAACAGGGCCACCTTGTGTCAACCCGAGATGAGCGACACCAAATCGTCCGAAGTCTTGAATCAAACTCAACGGGCCGGGTTTAATCACTGTTAGTGTTGGTTTAGCTATTGTATTAACCATTAGCGACATCTCCACTAATCTCCATAAAACTAAGCTCAACAAATTCTTGTTTTGAAATCGCGATGAAACGGACTGTGTCACCGACATTAAGTCGAGACAGCGGCGTTTGCGTGGTATCAGCGTTCTTCAATTGGCTGTGATCAAACAGTGCTAGCGGGCAATTGCCAATAATATTCCAACCGCCCGGTGAGTCCGAAGGATACACCGCCGTTTTCGTATCCGCGATGGCGATGCTGCCTTTCGGTACTCTTAAGCGAGGGGTTGAATGACGAGGCAAAGCAAGCTCGTTGACCACATCAGACATAAACGCAAAGCCAGGGGTAAATCCAATCGCACTGACGCTGTATGTCTGTGAGGTGTGATATTGAATAATATCGTCGAGCGACATGCCTTTGGCTTGATATCGGTCTAAATCGAGTGCTGTTTCTGGTGAGTAATAAGCGGGAAGCTCGATAGTGTTACGCGTGTTACTAACACTAGAGAAGGACGAAATAGCATGACTCAACAAAGAGTTGAGTTGTTCAATGAGCTGATGTTCTGAAATTCGATAAGGTAGGTAATCGACCAATATTGTGTGATAAGCCGGTGTCACGTTCATTAATACTGACGCGAAATGTTGTCGAATGGCCTCAGAAAAGTGGGCCATGTATCGAGAATCATCTGCACTTGAACTGTGCTCTACACTTTGCGTCACGCTTGAAGTTAATGTAACGAGAACACTGCACTCTGCGACAGGGTCGATATTGAATTCAATCTTGTTCATCTTCATTTCGCTTCCATACTGATACGAAGAAATACGCTTTAAAGTACCATTCGTGCCAATCACAGCGTAATGAGCTTTGGTAATTGGCCATGGTTTCTTGTTTTGTGGTCTTATCTTATCGCTTTCTTTTAGCTAACCGCTTTCTAGCTTTCGCAATACTAATTAAAAGCGTTAAGGTCTTGTCTGATTTTTCTAATTAATGCGATGGATTGGGGGTTATCACCATGAACACAGATGGTATCGGCTTCAATAGGCAGTCTTTCACCTTCAATGGTCGTAACCGAACCGTAGTTAATGATTTGCATGACTTGGTTGTAGATGTCGTCTTGGTTGACGTAAACCGAGCCTTTTTGAGTTCGCGGCGATAACTGCCCATTATTCAAGTATGCACGGTCAGCAAACGCTTCAAACAAGAGGGGTAAGTCATGATCGTCAGCAATATCTAAATACTGCTGATTGTCTGACGAAGAGAGGATCATTAGGGGGATGTTAAATTCAGCAACGGCTTGGGCAACGGCATTAAACACATCAATGTTCGCCATCATATCGTTGTAAAGGGCACCATGAGGTTTCACATAACCAACAGAGGTGTGGTGATAGCGGCAAAGAGCCTGTAGTGCGCCAACTTGATAGCAAACCAGCTCACTGATCTCGTCCATGGTATGAGGAATAGAACGGCGACCAAACCCAACTAAATCTTGATAACCAGGGTGGGCACCAATTTGGGTGTGATAGTACTGCGCCAGTTTTATGGTCTTAGACATAACGTGCGGATCAGACGCGTGAAAGCCACAAGCGATGTTTGCCATATCGACCCATTCCATGACCGACTCGTCATCGCCCATCTTCCAATTGCCGAAACTTTCTCCCATGTCGCAATTAAGCAAAATCTTCGTTGTCACGTGGTGCTAACCCTTTACGTTGAGGTGAGTAATGACGGTCTTATAAATACCATAAATAAACAGTGACCTAACTCAAATTTTCGACACCAAGAACTGCATTTACTATGAGGTCACGGTATGTATCAAACCCGCTAAAGAATGGATTGTGAAAAATGCTTCCTTTCATCAATGACGTATAGAAACTATGGTTAAAGATAATTGAAAAACAAGTGTTCGACAAACAGCGCTTCATCTATTTTGTTTCCGGTTTAGGGAGCAAACGTAAGGTGATGAATCATATGGCGACATTGATGTAATTCTGAAGGTTGGCGCTGAGGTGTACGTCTAAGTGAAATTCAAGGTAAAGGTCAGTTTTCGTTCTCTCGTGCGGTGTATCTGCCATAGGCGTTTGTGACTCAACCCTAAGCTGTTGTATCATAAGAGGTAGGTTGAGTGTTTTTAATTAAAAGGTCCGCTAAACATGAATGTTTTAGTTACAGGTGGCATGGGCTACATTGGTAGCCACACAAGTATCCAGATGATTAACGCAGGTATGACACCTGTGCTTTTCGATAACTTATACAACAGTAAACCAAGCGTTTTAGAACGTATCGAAAAAGTATCTGGCGTTCGTCCTGATTTCATTGAAGGTGACATTCGTGATAAAGCGCTTTTAACTGAAACTATGAAGAAACACAATATTGAAGCTGTTATTCATTTTGCGGGCCTGAAAGCGGTTGGCGAGTCTGTTGCCAAACCTCTCGAATACTACGACAACAATGTAAATGGCACGTTAGTCCTTGTCGATGCAATGCGTGACGCTGACGTAAAGACATTAGTATTCAGCTCTTCAGCAACAGTTTATGGCGATCCTGCTAGTGTTCCTATCACAGAAGATTTTCCCACAAGCGCAACCAATCCTTACGGTCGTAGCAAGCTCATGGTTGAAGAGTGCTTAACTGACTTCCAAAAGGCTAACCCCGATTGGAGCATTACGTTATTACGTTACTTTAACCCCGTAGGTTCACACCCAAGTGGTGAACTCGGTGAAGACCCAAGTGGTATTCCAAACAACCTAATGCCATTTGTATCTCAAGTTGCAGTTGGCCGACGTGAATTCCTATCTGTATTTGGTAGTGATTACCCAACAAAGGATGGCACTGGTGTTCGTGATTACATCCACGTTATGGATCTGTCTGATGGACACATTGCAGCACTTGAGAAAGTAGGGCGTAAAAACGGTCTTCACATCTATAACCTAGGTACTGGCAACGGTTCAAGTGTATTAGATATGGTTAAAGCCTTCGAGAAAGCGAGCGGCCAAGCGATACCTTATAAACTCGTTGAGCGTCGTCCTGGTGATATCGCAGAGTGTTGGGCCGACCCAGCGAAAGCTCAGAAAGAACTGGGGTGGAATGCGACACGCACACTGGCTGAAATGAGTGAAGATACATGGCGCTGGCAATCAACAAATCCTGATGGTTTCCCTGGTTAATTAAGTGATTTCATGAATAGTTAACGTACAAAAAGATGCTCTAGGGCATCTTTTTTGATCTAAATCGAATAAAAAGTGATTTGGTGGTTAAAAAGTATCATTCTGTATCGGTTGTTGTTATCATGCTCGCGAATTATATGTTTAATGTTAATTTTCTTTGGAGTTAATCATGGAACTAGGCCTAATCATCACTTTCATCATTGCTGCTGCAGTAATGGTTAAGAAAGAAATGGCAGAGAAATAATTTCACTTTACCCCTTTTTGATACAACTTTTAGTGAAATAACAAAAGCCAGCTTATCGTAAGCTGGCTTTTTAATTTCTACAGTCTTTTTTGTATGGCTTTATTTTGGAACGACCTAGATCTTTAATCACCTAGGTCCTCAATAAACTTAGCTCTACAACGAACTAGATTTCTAACCAGTTAGAACTCGTAGTTTGCAGATATACCCCAGTTACGACCCGGCTGAGACTTAATATCGGTGTTGAACTTAGAATCGTGCCCACGGCCTGACATGTCATTGTACAGCCAATATTTTTTGTCTAATGCGTTGAATAGACCCGCTCGCAAGGTTAAATCCGTGACAGGGCGGTAATAAGCAGTCAAATCAACAACTGTGTATCCAGCCACGTTTACGTTGTCATCAGAGTTCCACTCATCTTTCGCAGCAACCATTTTAATATTTAAAGCTGAACCGAAAGTCTCGCGTTCGATACCAAGACCTAGCGTACCCGTTAGTGGTGCTACTGAATCAATGGATTTACCTGTAGATTTATCTTCACCATCAGCATAAGCGACCGCTAAACGAGTGTAGGTACCAAATGGTGCGTCTAACAAAGTGTCTAGATTAATCGTTGAAGAAAGCTCTGCACCATAGATAGTTACTTTATCTAAGTTCTCTTTGGTGTATACGTCTTTACCGCCTTGTTTGCCCGTTTTCGTCTGGTTAATGAAATCAGAGTAATCAGTGTAGAAAGTGCTTAGTTCAAAGCGAGCATGTTCATTATTGCCACGAAGACCAAGCTCGTAAGAGATACTTCTTTCGGCTTTCAAGTTAGGGTTAGCTTCAATGATGGCACCTCGAGTATAGAAGTAGTAGAGGTCGTAAACTGAAGGTGCTTTAAACCCTTGCCCAACTTGACCAAATACCGATAGGTTATCATTGATGTGGTAAACTGAACCTAGCTTAGCTGTGACGGCGTCATCTTTATTCTTCTCATATTGAGTCTTGTAGCCTTCATCCGTTGATGGGGCAGCAACAAATGAGTCATAACGAAGACCGCCAGTTACAATCAACTTGTCTTCCATGAAAAATGCTTGGTCTTGAACAAACACACCCCATTGCGTTATTTCTGCATCAGGGATACCAGTGCTACCCGGTGTAACAGTGCCTCGGTCAAACTTATGGTCGTAGTTTTCGAGCTCAAAGTCATTCTTCAGGTATGTGAAACCATATGTGAATTCGTGATCCGCACCATCAATATTCACTAGCTTAGAAAGCTGTGTATCAACTTGCATGTTTACATCAGAAGCATCACGCTCACGAAGTCGACGTCCGTTGAAGCGAGTTGTATCGTAGTTTTTATTCAGAGTACTTGAGTCTTGGTAACTTAGAGACCAGTCTAAAGAGTCAGCAATTGAAGAGCTTAGCTTAAGCTGTTGTTCCAATGTTGCACGAAAACGTTTGTTGGTGTCTTTGTTGTAATTATCAGTATATACAAAGCCCGGCATAAGCTGATAGCCATTGTAGTTTAGCTCATCTTCATCATATTGACGTTGGTAATGCTCAACCGTAATACCAACCTTATTTGAATCTGATACATTGTAGAATGCTTTGGCTAGGATATTACTTAATTCCGTATCTGCTGGGTTCTCTGCACCACGATCTGGACCTTGAACTTCGCTTCCTGATGAATGAGTTTCTGTCTCGTGGCCTTGAGCGTATGTCGCCATAACGATCGTTTCTAACTTATCTTTACGCATCGCCCAAGAAACTGTGTTCTTGAACTGTTCATCTGCAGATGTATAGGTAGATTTAATACCAAAACGGTTTTCATCCCCGTCAGTTCTAAGCATATCCTCTGGATTTTTTGTTCTTAGCAGTACTGCACCACCAATGGCATCTGAACCGTAAAGCGTAGAAGCAGGGCCTTTATTCACCTCTATGACACTTAATGTATCGACTTCGATCGCATTCGAATATTTACGTTGCTCAGAAGCGCCAGGGTTATATGGTGTAGGTTGTTGAACTCCATCTACCATAAGTTTAACGCGATCACCTTCAACACCGCGGATGTTAAAGCCTGAAATACCAAAACGGCCACCGCCTTGAGCTTCTACTCCTGGCGTGTATTGAAGAGCTTGCTTTATGTCGCTAGACATTTGATTATCTATGTCTTTTGCAGAGACAGACTCAATTGAGCTTGAAACGTCTTCTTTGTTTTGTTCGGTACGCGTTGCTGATACAACAACCTCGTCAAATAGGGCATAATCTTCAGCAAAGGCTGATGTTGATGAAAGCGCTAAAACGATTGAAGCAGAGAGTAGGGATTGCTTATACATCTGATAGTTACCTTAGTTCCATAATATCATCTTGATTTGCGAAAGATGACATTGGATCTAAATGATAATTACTATTATTTGCATTTAAATAATTTTCAATATTATCAACTAATTCATAATTAGCGTCATTAAACACATGTATTAAAAAGAGTTTTTCAGTTCCATTCACTCCGTGAATGCTTCTCTTTTTGTGATTAAGATCTCACTTACAAAGTAGGAAAGTTATGCATAGTCCAATAACACTTGAAGCCTTACACATATTAGATGCCATTGATCGTCGTGGAAGCTTCGCGGCAGCGGCTAATGAAATGGACCGAGCACCTTCTTCATTGAGTTATCAAATCCAGAAGCTAGAACAAGACTTAGATATTATGATTTTTGATCGCTCAGGCCACCGTGCAAATTTCACGGAAGCGGGGCAGTTAATATTAGAGCAAGGAAGGATCATTCTTGGTGCCACTGAACAGCTCGTTAATGACGCGAGTATTCTTGCTAATGGCTGGGAGTTGGATTTAACGATTGCCTTTGATGGCATTATTCCGATTGCTAATTTCTTCCCATTAGTCGATGAACTCGGAAAAATAAGTAAAACTAGGGTTCGATTACAAGAAGAGATTCTAGCTGGATGTTGGGAATCTCTTTCAGACGGCCGAGCTGATTTATTGGTGTGCCCAAAGGTTGACACCATACCAAACGATATGAAAAGTGACATTATCGGTAAGATGGAAATGGTATGGGTTGCAGCATCGAATCACTATGTTCATAAGCGATCTGGTGATTTCGACCAAAAGGCGAGGGAAAGTTACAGGGTTATCGCAATTGCAGATACAGCGCGTGACCAACCTGCATTAAGCATCAATATTCTAGAAAAGCAGCCACGTTTAACCGTAACAAGCTTCCCAGCCAAGGTAGAGGCTCTAACTGCAGGGTTAGGGATCGGCACCTTACCGAATAGTGTAGCTAAACCTTTGATTGAATCTGGCGTTCTACAACAAATTTCGGGTACCGAACCACAGCCTATCGACATCGTAATGGCTTGGCGACGTAACAAGATGGGCGACGCCAAGTCATGGTGTATTCAACACCTAAAAAAAACATGGGCGTTAAAGTAACGGCAACACCATATCTGCAGTGCCGTCTTCAAAACTGATATCTAGCTCGAAGCCCAACTTCTGGGCTAGTGTCAGCATCCCTCGGTTGGTCGGCATCGTCATGCCCGACATCTGCTTGGTCTGCTTTGTACGACAGTAGTCAATAACCTTAGTCATCAAAATACGGCCTAATCCGACGCCTTTCAGATCGGAACGTATCAGAATAGCGAACTCTGCATCGGTGTTATCTGGGTTAATCAACGCTCTCGATACGCCAATAATCGCGGGTACGCCTTGTTCCTTTCGAACGACCACAAATGCAATTTCTCTATCAAAGTCAATCTGAGTAAAGTTAGCCAACGCCTCATGATTGAATTCACCCACATCACTAAAGAAACGCTTGTAAAGGTCTTCTTTGGATACACGATGAATAAAATCAGCATGAAGCGGCTCGTCTTCAGGAAGGATCGGGCGTAACAACACCTCAGTGCCGTCCTTAAGTACGATATTCTCTTCCAATTCGACTGGATAAGGGCGAATCGCAAGACGTTCTTGAGGATCGCCTTGGTATGCTTTCAAGATGATATCGGCATCTAATATCGTGAACTTGTCACCATTTGCCAGTACTGGATGGATATCCAAATCATGTATTTCAGGGCAATCCACTACCATCTGAGATATACGCACCAACAATTCAGAGAGACCTTCAATATCAATCGGGTTAGGTAGTTTTTGCAGACGAATCTTGCCACTTTTTATCGCCCGAATGATCAAGTAACGCGCCAGTGTCATATTGAGCGGTGGAAAGGCTGCAGCGGCGTCAATGGATTCATCCCATTCAGAACCGCCTTGACCAAGTAAAATGATAGGACCAAAGGTTTCGTCCGTTGTCACTTTTACACGTAGCTCCTGCCCGCCGGCAAGTTTGGCCATTCCTTGAATTAACAAGCCATGAATATGCGCAGTAGGGAACGACAGTTGAGATCGATCGAGAATCGCCTGAGCCGCATTGGCGACTTCATTGCTGTTTCTTAAATTAAGCATGACACCTTGCACGTCCGACTTGTGTGCAATGTCTGGCGAACGTAGTTTAACTGCGACTGGGTAACCAATCGTTTCCGCAATATGTACCGCTTCACTTGGGTCAGAAGCTATCCAAGTTGGTAATACATCTAGGTTGAAGTGCTTGAAAAATTGGCTATTTTGATGCGTATCAAGGCTAACTGTATTTTTATCCAGTAGTTGTCGTTCTATCCAATTTTTTGCATCTGCTAGATCTTCAATATGGACTTTTTCTGCCGTGGTTGGCGTTTCCATTAACTGACGCTGGTTACGCCTGTACTCGACCAAGTGCATGAATGCGACCACTGAACTTTCAGGTGTTCGATAGGTTGGAAAACCCGCTTCGGTAAACAACTTTCGTGCTGGCTTTGCTGTTAGCTCGCCAGACCAATTCGTTAGAATGTTAAATCGCTTGTGGCGAGGATGCTTTTTAATGGCTTCAATAATTCGTTCAGCTGTTTTAGCTGAATGTGCGATCGCAGAAGGGCTGTGCATGATAAGAATCGCGTCCGCTTCATCACCATCTAACAAGATGTTTATCGTATCGATATAACGTTGCTCACCGGCGTCACCAACTATATCGATTGGATTACTCTGAGACCAACTCAATGGTAAAACCTTATTGAGTTTCTCTAGCGTATCTTCAGAAAACTCGGCAAGCTTACCACCACGGTCAAAAAGGGTATCCACCGCCATGATCGCAGGGCCGCCGCCGTTGGTCACAATGGCCAAGCGCTCTCCACGCAATGGCACTGAATGAGTCAGAGTCTCTACCGCTGCAAACAGTTCATGTAAGTTCTTAACTCGTAACATGCCGCTGCGTCGGATCGCTGAGTCATAGATAATATCTAACGTATCGGCACCGCCAGTATGTAGCATTGCCGCCGCCCGGCCTTTAGCTGTTCGTCCGCCTTTTAACACTAGAATTCGTCTATTACGTGACGCAGCACGCGCAGCAGAGATAAAGCGCCTCGCATCTTTAATACTATCAACATAAAGCAATATTGCTTCGGTGTGAGAGTCGGTACTCAGATAATCCAACAGCTCTGAGAATTCTATGTCACTGCCATTACCTATCGAGATAAACGCCGAGAAGCCGATCTCTTTATCGTTCGCCCAATCTAGAATCGTTGTACACACTGCAGCGGATTGAGAAACAAAGGCTATTTTACCTGGCAGCGCCGTCACCGGAGAGAAAGAGGCATTCAAATTTAACCACGGAACAATAACTCCCAAGCTATTGGAACCAAGTACCCGAATATTGTTTGCTTTGGCGATTGCAATACATCTCTCATCAAACGTTTCACCGTTATCACTTTGCTGTTGCATGTCTGAGGAGAGCACAATAACGGAAGCGATGCCTTTCTCGGCCAACTCTTCAAAAATAGCCACATTGCGTATCGCATTAGTGCACAAAATAGCAAGGTCAGGAACGATAGGTAGCGACAAGATGTTTTTGTAAGAGAGGACGCCCGCGACAGAATCGTATTTTGGTGTTACCGGCATCACCGCACCTTTAAAATCCCCGTGCAACAGATTGTTCATGACGATATATCCTGCACGCGTTTCTCGTTGAGATGCACCAACAACAGCGATTGAACGGGGTTTAAGTAGGGGATCAAGATGATTCATAGACATATCCTAGCAATGCACGTAAGTTCATCGTAACTTACTTTTCATTCACGGGTTGATGGCAAATTCACCGAATTAAGATGAATAAGCAGACACTGCATAAAGTTTGTGAAATAGGTCACCCACTAATGGTGTATAATCTCAAAGTTAACTTGATTCTAAACCGACGTATCGGCATGATTTATAGTAATTATTATTAAGGATATAGAGCTTTCCATGAAAAAACTTGCAATTGTGACTTTGCCACTGCTCTTGGCTGCATGTGTATCTGACAACTACGTTACCAATGTAACGTCAGATAGCTATCAAGAAGAGTTCAAAACGGCTAAAGTTGAAGCTCCAGTTGTATCTCAATCTGAGCAGACTGCCGTTGTTGAAGAGAACGTGGTCAACGTTGTCAGAACCACACCTGTAGAACAAAAAATCACTCACACGACTAGAGCTAAGCCGGTTGCAACAATTACAGCTCCAACCAAGAAGCAACAAGACATGAACCAACGCTTTGGTTACACAGTTCAAGTTGTTGCTGTCGGCAGCCAAGCCAAAGTCGATTCTTTTGTAAAAATGCTACCAACCACTTCCCAGCCAATTTGGGAAAACTACAAAATGGTTAACGGCACGAAGTGGTTCACTGTACTTTACGGTGACTACGCGACACGCTTAGACGCTAAAAAGGCGATTTCATCTTTGCCGAGCAGTTTTCAAAACTTAAAGCCATTCGTTAAGAGCATTGATGATATCAAGAACTCTGAATACCCAACGCTTAACAAGTTAAACTAAGTTTTAAATCATAAAGAAGGAGCAAATGCTCCTTCTTTTGTTTTATGACGGTTAGTTTTGTTTAATAGTTAATCGCTCACTCCTTAGATGACAATTTTAGCATTCAAAACACTGTACCTATTTCGACTTTTGTTTATCATTGAAGTCAGTATTCCTAGTTTCAAGGACCGAATTTACCCATGAACACCACAAACATCCTTCTACTTTGCGGCGGTGGATCTTCAGAGCATGAAGTGTCAATCGTTTCAGCCAATTACCTTTTTGAACAACTTAATAGCGTTGCAGATTTTAACGTTGTGAGAGTTGAAATTAAAAACGAAGGCTGGTGTCTTGATTCGGGTGAGTTGGTTTATCTTGATATTAACGATCAAACCTTACGTGGCGACAACTTAGAATCTAAAGTCGATTTCATTGTTCCATGTATTCATGGTTTCCCTGGCGAAACAGGTGATATTCAATCACTGTTTGAAATGGCTAAGATTCCGTACCTAGGTTGTGGTTCTGAAGCAAGCAACAACAGCTTCAATAAAATCACATCAAAACTTTGGTACGACGCTCTGGGTATCCCAAATACGCCTTATCTGTTCTTATCCGACAACACTGAACAAGCTCATGCACAGGCGACACAAGCCTTTGAAAGTTGGGGGGAAGTGTTCGTCAAAGCGGCTCGTCAGGGATCTTCCGTTGGCTGTTACCAAGTCAATCAAGTAGAAGAATTAAGTGAAGCAATCAACAAAGCATTTACCTTCTCTGATCAAGTGCTTATTGAGAAATCCGTGGTGCCAAGAGAACTAGAAGTTGCCGCTTATGAAATCGATGGCGAGCTACAGATAAGCAAGCCAGGCGAGGTGATTGCACCTAATGGCGCATTTTACTCTTACGAAGAGAAGTACAGTGCAGACAGCCACTCAATTACTGAAGTTGAAGCAACTAACTTAACCGATGAACAGCGTGAATTGATTGCAGATAGCGCCCGCAAGGTATTCACGCAGATGAAGCTTCGTCACTTGTCTCGTATCGATTTCTTCTTAACACAAGACAATGAGATCTACCTGAACGAAGTGAATACCTTCCCAGGTATGACGCCAATTTCCATGTTCCCAAAAATGGTTGAACATGACGGCCACAAATTCAGCCAGTTCTTAGAGAACTGCGTGAGAACAAGCATTTCTTAGTTCACCCAAAATATCTTAGCCGTTTTATATAACTCATTAGATAACAAATAGCGCCTTGAGCTTACCAGCCAAGGCGCTATTTGTTTTTAAGTCGGAAGTTTTTGGTTTGCAAAGTCAGTTGATTGACTAAGCAGTTTATTAACAATCTGCCTATAAAAAACCGTAGATAAACAAGCCGCCTCTTAACAAAGCCATCAGCTCATTGCCAAGGGATTAGTGCTTTAAACTTCATCTTCTCACTCTCAGAGGTACCCGAATAACCCACATATTGTGCAGGCATTGCAGGGCTGAGCCAACGACCAAAATCTTGGATTTCTCTCACCTTAAGGCCTTGTTTCGACAGTTCTTGTGCGGCACCTACACGAATAGAGTTCGCGGAGAAATGGTGGTTGTCAGCCAATTGAAGTAAGTCACTTGCTCTTCTCAATATTCTGTAGATCGACGAATCATCTAAAGGTTGCAGACTGATATTTTCATGTTTGTCTATCGCACGAAATACAGGCAACTCGTCTTGTGTTCCAGTAAACGAAAACCAACGCTCAAGTGCGGCGCTTGCTACTCGCGATAGCCTATAAACTGAATTTTTTATTGTAATCTGGTACTCATTCTCAACGCTCTCCACATTATCCATCGACAACGCCCTTAGTTCAGATCGCTTTAAAGCACACTCGAACATCACATTATAAATCGCGATATCTCTGATCTCTTTTAAGCTCGATTTCTCATGGGAAAGTAACGTGTTTAACTCAGTAAGGTGTGCGGATGTCATGGCATTGGTTTGTTTAGAGTCGCCAGCCATTCGAGATTGCAAGTGGAGCAGGGTAAAACGAACTTGCCTATGCTTGATTGGGTTAGCAAAGCTCAACACAGTATGCAATAAGTTGAGTGTTGCAGTGTAACGTTTCAAAGACGAGAATTTTCTTTCACTGGATTCAGTCTCAAGAAAACGCCGAACAGCAGTGATGGATGCTGGGAGTGTGTTGATACGATTTTTAGTACAGAACGCATGGTAGCGATTCCAATCACTGTAGATACCCAACAAGGAGTTTCGAGAGTACTGATATCCTGTTAACTCATCTATAATTTCAATTGTCGCGTGGCTGTTTAATTTTTCAACAAATGAATTAATTATCACAGAGTCCGATAAAATAGGGACTTTTTTTCTCAAATTACCGTACCTCAACAGGTGTTTTTGCCATATTATGCTTGATATCATTAGAAGTATACTTATGATTAACGTAATGAAAACAAAACGATGATCAATGGATATGGCAAATTCAGTTTACCGAGGCGTTCCTCTACAATCAGCGGATGCAAACAACACCGTTTGGCGTGCCAAGCTAAAAAACAACATTATTCAAGGCAATTTACCTGCTGTGAAAAAGAGTATTGATTGGTGGATTGATACTGCGACCCTTATTGACCCGAAAGAATTCACAGCGTTAAACAAGTCGAGAGCGTCTGGTGGTGGCTTAGCTGAAAACTTCCATGGTTACCAAATTAAAAATGATAGCGGTGAGCCTAACGCTTGGTATTGCATGTTTAACGGGCGCCTAATTAAAGGTGGCAAGATTGCAATCCAGCGTCATATAGAGGCTTTCTTACTCGCAAAACAAAAAGCAGCACAGCAAAAGAAGTAAAATTATGAGCCTAGTATATTCAACTGAAACAGGTCGTATTAAACCTGAAGAAGAGAAAGTCCAGCGCCCTAAAGGTGATGGTATTGTTCGAATCCAAAAAGAAACCAAAGGCCGTAAAGGCAAAGGCGTTTCTATCGTAACAGGCTTAGACCTAGATGACGCACCATTAAAACTCATGGCTGCGGAACTCAAAAAAGTATGTGGCTGTGGCGGCTCAGTAAAAGATGGCAACATCGAGATTCAAGGCGACGCTCGTGACAAACTCAAAGCGCATCTTGAAAAGAAAGGCTACAAAGTTAAATTTGCTGGCGGTTAAGCTCTGACTAATGCCAGGGGTAAAATCGAAGATTATTATCACTGGTTATTAGGTATTTTATGGTAAATAGCCACTCTGGTTAAATACACAGTAGAATTCAGAGAGTACCGATACAACATAAAGGCAGGGCATCGCATAAAGATACCTGCCTTATAAACACCGAAACCAATTTAACATAACGTATATAATACGCACTAAGGCTGTGCGTAAAATCTGAGAGTATTCAGTACCTTAGCAATTGCAGATTTTGCGTACACGCGTGCTATAGACGCTTGAAATTCAAAATGTTTCCACATAAATACGATCATTAATTAGTTTTCGTCCTTCAATTTTGCGTTATACCTAGTTTTCGTCACTGTTCTTTTTTCCGGTTTGACGACAAGTTTCATCGAATTCACCGATGGACATCGTGTTTTGTCATCGAAAAAAGAATTCGACGGATGTTTGATAACTTGAAGGAGATCACATGCTCACTCCCCGTTTTGCCGATCTATTGAATCGCTACTTCGACGACATTCATGAAGCCGCCGCGTATTTTTACGTTCAACCGATCACGATCAAGCGTTGGCTGTCTGGCGCGGTCCCGGTCAATCCACTGGCCGAAAAATTGATGAACATTCACGCCCGTGGCTACTTACCGTTGGATCATCGCTGGAACGGATTTCGAATCAACGTTGACCGTGCGATCCTCATTACCCCCGAAGATCGGGAATTCAATCCCAAGGAATTGCTCAGTTTTGCGTACTGGCGTGACGAGCACCGGCAACTGGTTGAGCGCCACGGCAAAATTGAGTCCCCGAAATACTATCCGGCTAAAGAGCATCCCTTGCCATTTCGTGGCGGTCGTTGCATGCCGCCTAAGCCCTGGATCCCGGCCAAATTCAAATAATGGTGCCATTCAGAGCAACAACCCTCGAGATAAGCTTCTTTAATCTAGGAACGTAAAACGTCATGACAACGATAATAGCCAGCCCGAACATTTTCATCGCGGGTGACGCCATGTGGACTAGCCAAGTCAGCGGTTTGGAAGTCGACTGTGAGACGCGCAAACATATCGTGTGTCTCGAGCAAGTGATCTTTTTTTCGGGTGATGAGCACCCTATTATCCTCGCGCAAGCCGTGCTTCTGGCCCTCATTTCTGACGAGGAATACATTCAATTAGCCCAAGCGCTCGACGAACGCGATGAGATTGGCTTGATTGCGGTAACGGAAAACACCGGTGCGCTGATAGACATGCCCATCGGCAACAACGCGACCACCGGAGAGCTGGTGTTTACTGGCTCTGGGGGCTTCCATGCGGCCACGTTTTATCAAGATCTCGACAGATTATCTTGCCTGTTAACAAGAATAGATACAGCGATGACGATGGCGTTCCACGTCGACGAGCAATCCGGCAACGGGATCCACAAGAAGGTGTGGCCTCAGCGCTACGACAACTTGTGTTATACTGACACCAGTTACCGAGAATACATCGGGGCTAAAATTGAAGAATATCACGAGTTCATCGCCGAATGGGCCTTAATGGAGGGCGACAACATGGCAGCACAACTTCCCCGCTCTACAAATCGCACAGCGCCGGCACCAAACGCGCCCAAAGCGACCCCAGAGCGCATGAAAGCAATACTCGACGCGATAAGAAAAAACCAGAAGAAACAAACTGAGAAACAAGAAGAAAGTGCCTAAAACAGAGGCGCCTGAACAGTACGTAGGTCATGTTCAGGCGCTTGTTATGTGACCTAATTTTTGACAACTATCTTAAGCTTTTTATCTATTAGTGTTACCCCTGCATGAGTCACTGATATGTTTCCATCAGAATCAGTCCTCGGAGTCATCAATATACTACATTCACTTCCATCATTATTGAGAAGGCTAGCGGAAATAGAAGGTGATTGACCTTTTTTATGTTCGCTCTTTTTTATCTCAAAACGATAATATTTATGACCATCTTGTTTTCTTTCTTCAAAATCATCGGAACCGGTGTTTTTCAAGGTAGTTGTCATCATTTGCTTGCTTATTAAGCAGCTTCTC